>NZ_JBOGCC010000088.1:0-1372 GCF_051656525.1 Clostridium sp.
AATATACTATTGAAAAGATCTATAATTTTAACATCTTTTATATCTATTATTTCTTGCAACACTTCATCATTACAATTTAATATCATTGACTCAATTTTATCCCTAGTATAATATTCAGTTCCTTTAGATACATTAATTCTTAAAAGTTTAAGGACTTCTTCTTCTAAATCTTTATCAAAAACTCTTATTAATCCTTTTTTTATTACCGTTGATTTTGTATTTACGAATTTTATATCACTCCAAGTAACACCTATAGGGTTTGGTTCACCATCTATTTTAGGCTCTAATACATATCCTATGCCATCTCTATTACTTGTAGGTAAGCATATAACATTATCATAGTCATTGTACATTTCTATAAGTTCATTATTATTAATCATTATTTAAAATTCACTCCTTTAATTTAATAGCTAAGGGAGGTATTACTCCTCCCTTTTATTTTTAATTATTTATTATTGTATGTTAAGTTCTGCTAATTTTTCAATGTCAGTAATAACACAAGTAAATTCAAATCCTGTGAATTTTAATTCTATTACTTCTCTGTTATTGTCAACAGTTTGTAATGCTCTTAATTCACCTTTCATTGAAACATCACCTATTTTATCAGCGATACCGAATAATCTTCCTTCTGGTAATATAGAAGAACCATCTCCTAATTTTACACCAGCTTTAACAGATGCTAGGTTAACACCATTATACATTTCAAGAATTGAAGCTGCATATAATTTATCCTTCATATTTTCAGACATAAAGTTTTCATATCCAGACATATTCTTGATACCTCTTAATACAGTTGAAAGTCCTACAATAACAGGTGCATTTCCTCTATCTTCTAAGTATCCAGCAAATTTATCCATAGCTTCTTGAGTTAAAGTACCTGCTGAAGTTATTAATTGATCTCCGCCTTGAATTAATCCGTCTACGTGGTCAAAAATTAAGTTGAACTTTTTGTTGTTAAAAGCATCAATAGCATAAACAACTAATTGAGCTATAGTTAAAGCACCATCTCTTCTTAAATCAGACATTTTTATTTCAGTTTCGATTTGTAAATGTTCAGTGAATTTATTACCTCTAGTAAAATCTATGTAAGATTTATCTACGTTACCAGTTCTAGCTGCTGAAGCTCTAGCAACTAAAGTATTTTTTGGTGAAGCGTAAACACCTTGTTCATCAAATTCACCAATTTCTCCTTCATTAAATAACATTGATAATATTTCACTTGGAGCATTTGCTACTTCTGGCTCTATAACTTTTATTAAAAATTGTGATAATTCTGTATTTACTGTTCCTGTTTTATAAATTGATTGTGCAAATTCATTGACTGCTTTACTTATTTCTTTTTGCTCTTCAGAAAGTTCAACTCTCCCCATAA
>NZ_JBOGCC010000089.1:0-1429 GCF_051656525.1 Clostridium sp.
ACAGATAAAGAAGCAATAAAAAAGAATATTGAAAATGCAGTAAATGAGTTTATAAATTGGCAACACTGTAAATTGGGAAGAGATATAAATCCAAGTAAATTAATAACATTGATGAGTAATGCTGGAGCGAAAAGAGTGGAGGTGACTTCTCCAAACTTCCTAAAATTAGAAAAAACAAATGTAGCAAAATTAAGAAATAATACATTAACTTATGGAGGAGTTGAAATTGAATAAAGATGAAATTTATAGCTTACTTCCAGAGAATTTAAAGAAATACAAAAATCTTTCAGGTATAGCATATGCGTTTGCAGGGAGCATTGAAAACGAGGAAGAAGATGTTGGCATACCAACGCATTTGCCGTTAGATTTGAGAACTCATGTAACTAAAACGATAAAAGAGGATATTGAAAATATAAAAATATACTTGAAGATGGAAAAATTAGATGACAAAGTACTGGATCAATTAGCTTGGCAATGGAATGTAGAATTTTACAGTTCGGAACTTCCGAAGTCGAAAAAAATAGAGATGGTAAAAAGGTCATATTTTCATCACGTAACTAAAGGAACTGTAGGGGCTTTAGAATCAGCTTTAAAAGCAATTGTAAGTAATTTAGAAGTTAAAGAGTGGTATGAATATGGAGGTAATCCATTTATGTTTAGATTAATTGTTGAAGGAGATATGTTAACAGAAGAAGAAATATCAACAGTTTATAAATTAGTAGATATTTATAAAAATGTTAGGTCTCATTTAGATGGCTTCATAATAACACAAAAAAATAATTCTTTAGTTAATTTTATAAATGGAATACATGATCATAAGAAAGTAATAAATAAGTTTGTAGGGTAGGTGGAAAAATGTTAGCGACAGGAGGAGTTATTTTAACCTCAGCTGGTGCCTTGATGATTTCAAGGTCATTAGAATTAGTAAAACCTATTGAATTTACACATATGAAAATAGGTACAGGAGATATAAATTCATTAGATAATGCCAGAGCTTTAACAGATTTGGTAGCTAGTTATATGACAATTAATATGTCCTCAATAGTGAGAAATGAAAACACAATAAGAATAAGAGGAAGTTTTACAAATGAAAGTTTTTCTAATGAAGTAACTATAAAAGAAATTGGAGTATTCGCAAAAATAGGAGCAGAGCAATCTGTACTATTTGGATATGTAAATGATGGACAAGGAGAAGTAATGCCTCCTGGAAACTCAGGTAATGTAATTTCAAGAACAAGAGATCTGTACATAGGAGTTACAAGCGAAGCAGCAGCTGTAATAACAATAGACAAGAGTTTAGTATATCCAACAATTGAAGATTTAGAAGAAGGTTTGAATCAAAAAGAAAATAAATTTAATAAAAATAGTGGATTTAATAAAACAAAATCAGATGCAACAAATTTAAAAGATTCAGAAACTCTTGCAACAT
>NZ_JBOGCC010000090.1:0-2751 GCF_051656525.1 Clostridium sp.
AGGCTGAATTAGAAAATTTAGCTAAAAATCCTCAGAACGATGTTAAAAAGATAATTAAAATTAATGGTCTAGTTCAATACTACATAAACAAAGATGACTTAATTGGAAAAGTTATAGAAATAATTGAAAATAATATTAATACAAAATATACTATAGAATTTCCTGATATACCTACTGGAAAAGCTAAAAAGAAAAAGAAACAAAATGCCGAAACAGTAATAAATAAATTTAATGAAGGCGTAGATATTAAAGAATTGATTATAAAAAATGTAATTTTAACTTATACAGAAGGGAATTATATTCCATATCTTAGAGGGGATATAAACAATGGTTACAGTATAGAAAGCTATCCATTGGGATTGATAGAGGTGTCTAATTATAAAATTGATGGTGAACCTGTAGTAATTATGGATATAGAAACTCTTAAAAAAAATCTTAGAAATCGTGATATTTTTAAGGGACTTAAATCTAATAAACTATTTTCAATACCTTCTAATGTAGAAGATGAGATAAAGAAAACATATCCTGAAGAAATTTATGAAGCTTACAAAGTTGGAGATAAATATGCAATTTTAAATCCTGAAAGAGTCGGTGTTTCTAGGATTAATAATCTTAGGGGATTATATGGACTAACACCTATGTTTAAAACACTCCCTTCTCAGTTAATGCTTGAAACTTGTGATAAGGTTGATAGAAAAAATATAATTGCAAAAAGTAAAAAAATATATCATCAAAAATTGAGAAAAGAAGTTTTGGGTAAAGAATTAGATAAAGTAAGGCATCCTAATGAAATAGCTTATGCACATTCCACATTAATGAATGCTATGACTAAAGATCAAGTTATAGTTACTACTCCAGGGTATGTGGAAGAAATATGTATATTAGAACCTAAGACAGAAACTACTAAACCAGAAGTTATTATAGGTTATAGAAATAGAGTTCTTAATGCTTTAGGAATAGGATTTGTAAGTAATGAAAGTAAGTCTTCTTATAACAGTATAAGTGTTAATGTAGATGAGCTTTTAAAAACTATAAATAAAATAACGGCACAAATAGAGAAAACTATAAATAAGTATTATAAAGTTATTTGTGTTGAAAATGGAATAGAAATAGGCTATGCACCTAAGATAAAAGTTCAACCTACACAGTATATTAACCCTGATAATTTAAATAAGTTAGTTGATTTACTATATAGTAAAATTGGAGTTAGTTATAAAACTGCATTTAATATGTTAGGAATTGATTATCAAACTGAAATTCAAAACAGAATAGATGAAAATGAGTATGTTTATGATGGTAAAACTGTAGATTTAGATGAAGTTTTTGCACCTCATGGGAATAGTTATACAGCGAACTCCAATGAATTAATGGACAAAGGTAAAAATAATAGAACTGAAGAAAATCAGAATAGAGATTTAGATGAACAGCAAGAAAATAAAGCAAGGCTTGAAAATCAAACCGATTAACATTGAAGGGAGGTGAAGAATTATGGAAGAAAATATGATTAAAATTAACGGAACTTTGATGGAAATGTCTTCTAATGAAGGTGGAGATTTAGTTGGTAAGTTTTTAGTATGTCCTTTAGATGAGGGTAATGATAATAAAGTTGGACTTAGAAAGGAAGACTTATCTGAAGTAGAATTGCTAGGGCTTAAAAACAAGGCTTTAGTTACTAAGGTTGTTACTAATAAAGATGGTGAACTAGATTTTAGTGGACATAATAGAAAAATTAAAACTGTAGTTAAGGATGGCGTTGTATGTAATGAAGTTGAATTTGATACTTCGGGAGTGGGATTCCATTCAAATGTATACATAGAAGAATTAACATTGCCTAATGGACTTATAAAAGAATGTATAGTGGCCGAAGCTATTATATGGAATAGATATGAGAAAGTTTGTAGTGTAATTGAAAGACTTGGAACAAGTTTAAAAACAAGTTGGGAAATTGCCTATGGCGAATGTTATTTTGAAAATGGTATAAAGTGGCTTAAAAATATAAGTTGGTTAGGAAATTGCCTATTAGGTAGTAACGTTAGACCTGCTTATAAGGATGCTGGAATGTTAGAAGTAGCCGAAGAAGATGGATTGTCTTTAGAGGTTGCTTTTGCAGAAGATATATTAAATATTGAGAATGAAAATGGAGGTAAGGAAATGGATAATGAAAAGAATTTAGAAATAGCTCAACTTTCTATGAGTGATTTAGAAAGTAGAATAAGACGAGCTATATATGCAACTGAAGGTGATGGAAGATGGTATTATGGAATACTTATTTATCCGTTAGATAATGTAGCATATGCAAAATTAGAGAAGTGTGGGGATAGTAAAACAGAAGATTATACTAAATTTACTTATTCAGTAAATAGTGATGACACTGTATCTATAACAGCACAACAAGATGTGAAAATGGTATTCGTACCAGTAGAAACAATCGAAACTGAAATAGCTAATAAGGATCAAGAAATAGCTGAAGTTAAAGCAGATTTAGCAAAGAAGGAAACTGAGGTTTCAGAAGGTGCGGACAAGATAATTAAGCTTGGTGAAACTATAGCTGAAAAGGATTCTGTTATTGCAGAAAAAGAAGCTGTTATAGCTGAATTAGAACCATTTAAGGCACAAGTTGAAGAAATGAATAAAGTAAAAGAACAAGCTGAATTAGCAGAAAAGAAAGAAGCTTTAAAAATTAGAGCTTTAGCAAGTTTCACAGAAGAAGAAATTGAACTTTCAGAAGATTTAAAAGGTGCTATAGAAAAC
>NZ_JBOGCC010000091.1:0-1071 GCF_051656525.1 Clostridium sp.
CTGACTTTTTAACTGTTAGAGTCATTATTGAAGTTTTAGTTCCTAAATTCTCTTTTATAATGTCAGCCGTACCTTCACATAATCCATAACCATAATTGAACCATGCTTTAGTTAATCCTGTTTTAAAATCCTTTTCAACTAAAACGTTCTCATAACCACCTTTTCCGTCAAACATTTGAACTTTTAAATAATTTTTCATATTCTATCACTCCTTTAATCTTTATATTCTAATTATAATCTATTTTGTATCAATTGTCAAGCATTTATTTTTATTACTATTTTAACTCAAGCATTGTATACCTACTCAAATGATATATTTTAACTTGTTTGAACTCTTAGTTCCAAGTATCTTTTATACCATTCAAGTGTTATTGGTATTTTAATCTTTTGCGGCTCTATTTAAAGAGTTTTTTGAGTTGTGTTGCTATCTTGATATAAGTATATATCATAAAATGTAAAATGTCAATATAATTTTTATTGGGTTTTTGTGAAGATTTTTAAAATTGCTTTTTACTTCATTATATTATATAATGTAAGAAACAAATAAAAGGAAGGTTTTATCCATGAAAAAACATTATTTAATACTCATTGGAGCTATGTTTGCATTAGGAATAATACTATCAATTGAAAAATACACTCAATATTTAAATAAAAAATGCGATGATAGAGTAAAAATATTAGAATTAGAGTTAAACGAAAAAGAGTTTGAAATTGAGGAGTTGAAAAAAATTAATAAATTAACAACTATGGAGCTTGAAAAATTGGAACGTACCAATAAAAATATTATAGAGTCTAATAAAATATACATTGAAGTAATAAAGCATTTTAACGAACACAAACATTAATTTTAAAATTTTCCATGTAATTTTATTGATCAAATTTTAATGCTATAAAGTCAATAAAATCAATGGTTTATGAAGGTTTAAACTTGTAAACAAGTGTTATTTTATTAAAACCCAATAAAAATTATATTGACATTTTACATTTTATGATATATACTTATATCAAGATAGCAACACAACTCAAAAAACTCTTTAAATAGAGCCGCAAAAGATTAAAATACCAATAACA
>NZ_JBOGCC010000092.1:0-3933 GCF_051656525.1 Clostridium sp.
TCAACAACGTTCCCTTTTGATTTACTCATTTTTAATCCTTTTTTATCAAGCACGTGTCCTAAAACTATACAATTTTCAAATGGGTTTCTATCAAATATTGCAGTTGAAATTGCAAGTAATGTATAGAACCATCCTCTTGTTTGGTCAACAGCTTCTGATATAAATTGTGCTGGGAAGTTTTCATCAAATAATTCCTTATTTTCAAATGGATAGTGAAGTTGTGCAAATGGCATTGAACCTGAGTCAAACCAACAGTCAATAACTTCATGAGTTCTTGTCATTTCTTTTCCACACTTCTCACAATTTAAATGTACTTTATCTATGAAAGGTTTATGAAGCTCTATATCATCTGGTACATTTTGACCTTTAGCTTTAAGTTCTTCAATGCTTCCTATACATTCTCTGTGACCACATTCACATTCCCATATTGGAAGTGGAGTTCCCCAGTATCTGTCTCTTGAAATTCCCCAGTCAATAACATTCTCAAGGAATTTACCAAATCTACCATTTTTAATATTATCAGGTAACCAATTTATTTTATCATTATTAGCTAAAAGCCTATCTCTTAATGTTGTCATTGCAACAAACCAACTATCTTTTGGATAGTAAAGAAGTGGTGTATTACATCTCCAACAATGTGGATATGAGTGAGTATGCTTTTCAGCTTTAAATAATTTATTTTTTGATTTTAAGTAATCACAAATTTGTTGATCACATTTCTTAACATCTTTTCCAGCCCATGGAGTAACTTCTTCAGTAAACTTACCTTCTGTATCAACTAAGTTTATGAATGCCATTCCATTCTTTTTAGCAACAAAGCTATCATCTTCTCCATATGCAGGTGCTATATGAACAATTCCTGTACCATCTGATAATGTTACATAATCACCATGAATAACTTCAAATGCTTTTCCTTCTGGCTTATGGAATGGTAATAATTGCTCATACTTCATTCCTAAAAGTTCTGAACCTTTAAACTCTTTAATAATTTCAGCTTCTTCACCTAAAACTTTAGGTACTAAATCTTTAGCTAAAATATAAGTTTCATCTTCAACTTTTGCTTCACAGTAATCATATGCTTTATTTATGCATAAAGCTACGTTTGAAGGTAGAGTCCAAGGAGTTGTTGTCCAAGCTAAGAAGTATTTATTATCTTCTCCTTCTACTTTAAACTTAGCAACTGCAGTTAGGTCTTTAACATCTTTGTATCCTTGTGATACTTCATGTGATGATAATGCAGTTCCACATCTTGGGCAGTAAGGCATTACTTTATGTCCTTTATAAAGTAAGTCTTTATCCCACATTTGTTTTAAAGCCCACCATACTGATTCAATATATGGATTATGATAAGTTACATATGGATGCTCCATATCAACCCAGTATCCAATTTGGTTAGTCATTTTTTCCCACATACTAACATATGTAAAAACACTATCCTTACATTCATGCACGAATTTTTCTACACCATATTCTTCAATTTGCTCTTTACCTGAAATTCCTAATTTCTTTTCAATTTCAAGTTCAACAGGAAGACCATGAGTATCCCATCCTGCTTTTCTTATAACTTTATACCCCTTCATAACTTTATATCTTGGGATAATATCCTTCATAACTCTTGTAAGAATGTGTCCTACGTGAGGCTTTCCATTAGCTGTTGGAGGTCCATCATAAAATGTGAAATATTCTCCATTTGGGTTCATATCAAAGCTTTTTTGAATAACATTTCTTGCATTCCAAATGTCATTCATAACTTCTTTTTCCATACCTACAAAACCATTTGTAAGTTCTACTTTTTTATACATGCCAAAACTCCCTTCTTTTTAATTAAGAATTAAGAATTGAAAGTTAAGAATTAATTATTCCTAAAACTGTTATCATTCCTTATCTTTAATTAATACTCTATTTTAAAATAAAAAAAACCCGCCCTAATTAATAGGACGAGAGAATATACTCGTTTAAACCACCTATGGTTAAATATCAATACATTAATTTTAGTTTTAATCTCTAAAAAATATACTGATTCAAATTCAGATACTAACATATCCTATCCCTTAACGCGAGATTACGTGTAAGCTTAATTAGAATTTCCTTTCAGCCACCGACTCCTAGGTGATTTTTGTTGAATTATACTATGCTTTTTCACCAACCAAGCACTCTCTTAAAATACAGTAAACAACTACTTTTCCTAATCATCGTCTTTTAAAATTTATTATATAGTAGGGTTTTATAAAAGTCAATTACAAGACATACTTATTTAACTTAATTTTTACTATAAATTTATCCATTTAATCACAAATTTAGTATTTAATTAATAAAAATTATTATTTAGTATTGATTTTTCTTTTTTAAAATGATTTAATGAACATAACAAATAGATTTTTAAGTGCAAATTAAACAGAAATTTATAGATATTTTAAACTAAAGGAGGAATAACTTTGGAAAACAATAATATTCAACAACAAGTTATGGATAAACTTACAAAAACTTGCGTATGTAAAGTTATTACAAGAGCAAAAGTTAAAGAAGCCATAAGAAATGGTGCTAGAACATTAGATCAAGTTAAAGCAGCTACTGGAGCTGGAAATGGTTCATGCGGTGGAGCAAGATGTGTTTATAAAATATATGAACTTTTAGACGAATTTAAAGAAAACGGTAAATTTGAATAAAGCAATGGAGCTATCATAGATAGCTCCATTTTTTATGTTAACTTTCTTTGTCAAATATCTATACAATCAAACCTATCTTCATTAGATTTAAATGTAAATATTTGGTGTGATAAGATAAAATATTAGGAGGTTTTCATATGAGTAATTACAAATTTATTTTAAACAAAATTTTTCATTCAAAAATCACAAATCCTTGTGGAAAATTTCAATTTATACTTTCTCTGTTTATAGGTTTTCTTTTTATAAGTAGTTCTTTTAATAATATTTATAACAATAGTTTTTTTGAAGCTCCTTTTAGTTTTACTTTTGCTATTATAATTAGTATTTTAGGATTTTCAAATGCTTTTTATATCCTTAAAGAGAATAAATTTAAATTTAAAAATTTAGTATAAACTTTAAAAGCTTATTTATGTTATCATAATAATATAAATTTATAAGAGGTGATACAAATGAAAAATGTAAACGAATATGTTAATATCAAAAATGCCACTGATAAAAATGCACTACATCATGAAATTGAATTAAATCATGAAAAAACTGATTTATTAGGAGATCCTAAGAAACATAAAATAAAAGAATATTTTGATAAAATAAATGAAAAAGAACTTTTAAAAGGAAATGATTCTATATATAAAGAAAAAGATGAAAAGAAAACTAGAATTTTAATTCCTAGAACTTCATTAGAATTAAAAAAATTAATTGATGACTTAGCTACTGTATTCGGAAGCTAATAAATAAAACCATTAAATCATATCGATTTAATGGTTTTATTTTAACTATTATTTTTCACAATACTCCATAATTGCATTTGCAACTTTCTTAGCATGATTTACTGCATGAACAACAGTTTTAGCTCCTGTAACTACATCTCCTGAAGCAAAAACACCTTCCTTAGTAGTTCTTCCTTCTTCATCAGTTATAACAAGTCCCCACTTATTTGTTTGAAGCTCTTTATCTCTTGATGCAATAGTGTTTCTTGGCTCTTGGCTTATTGCAATTATTACTGTATCACATGGAATAAAACTTTCTTCTTCTAACATCTTAGTTTGAATTCTTCCATCAACCTCAACATTTTCAGTTTTTACAACTTTAATTCCATCTTCTAAAATCTCAACTGGTGCTTTAAACAAATCAAACTCTACACCATCTTCTCTAGCTTCTTCTATTTCTTTATTTGTTGCAGTCATTTGAGCAAAATCTTTTCTATAAACTACATATACATGCTCTGCTCCACTTCTTTTAGCAACTCTAGCTGCATCCATAGCAA
>NZ_JBOGCC010000093.1:0-126375 GCF_051656525.1 Clostridium sp.
CTTGTTTAAGATTACTATTCTCTTTTGCAAGATCTAGGTTTATATTCTTCAACTCCTCATATTTAGCCTCTGATTTCTCTATTTGAGTAAGTAGTGCTGAGATTTCCTTCGGATTTGCTTGTGATTTCTTTTCGTTTTCCGATGCAAGGTGCTTATTCTCCTTTTTTAGTTTTTCGAGCTCTATTGATTGTTTACTTAATATTACAGCCTGTGCTTGATATTGGGATTCTAGTTCTGTGTACCTTCCATCTGCTGACTCTATGAGCTTCATGGCTTTGAAAAGTTTGTCTTGCATGATTGACTCTGAGTTTGTTAGCTTGGATTTTATACGAGTAAGGTATTGTATCATGTTGTCGATTTCGTCAAATTCGTGGTCATCGGGTGGGAGAGTGAGTTGGATTGAGTCCAAGTCCATTACTGTTAAACCCTTTTCTATTGACTCCTTTAGTTCGTTTGCAAGTAGTACAACTTGGGAGATTGCACGCTCACGCCCCTCATTTTCCATTGATTGTACAATTTCTGATTGGTGTGCAAAGAAGTTCGTGATTAATAGTTCCAAGTTTACATAGTATAGATTGTCGTATTTCTCTTTTAGTGTTATGTTGGAAAATTCCTCTGTTTTCTTAACTAAAGTTGAAATTACACTCTTTTTAAACCCTTCTCTAATTCCACCCATTTGGGCGAATTTAAGGTCGTCTGTGAAGTTTATTATTGCTTCCCCTTTTGGTGTTACCATTTTTACGTTTTTCATTTTCATTCCTCCTGTTGTAGCCTCTGCTACATCGAATTAGTAGGATGAAGCCCTACTTTTAAAACTATTATTGTATGATATACATACCCCATATTTTTTATAATAAATGTAAGTTCATAGCTTCATTTTTATCTGCCGATTCAAGTAGAAATTTTGGTGCAAAATCGTTTATGGCTTTGTAATATCTTTTAATTTGTTGTGCTCTAGCGTTTAATGTAGTAACAACAGTCCCATGCTCTAAATCTGCAATAACGATTGTTGCATCTGTAAGTATGATGTGTAGTTGTATTATACTATCCTTTTCAACTATAAACATATCATGTATTTTGTTCTTCTTTGCTTTAACATTTCTGTCCTTTTCTCTTTCTGAATAGTGTTTTGTAATATCTAAGTCTGGCTTTGCTCCTTCATATCTTTTTAATATTGTTAACATAATAGATTTCCTCCTCTTTTAGAAGAGGACTCTCTATTTTTTAAGAGAGTCTATCTCTTCCTCTTTGGACATGTGCTCTTCTTTTTTATAATTAAGAGCACTAGATATAAAATTCTTTTCAGATTCACAAATTGTGTCTACATCGACACCACATTTTTTCAAAGCCTCCATAATGGATTCTTCTAAACTCTTCTTGTTTTCTTTCAAATTACTCTGCCCCCTTTGGCTTCTTCGATAGTTCGAAGGTATTTGGTTGTATGTCCTTTCTGTTATGAATTAAGTATATATCATAATAGAAAAAATGTCAAGCTTTTTTTTATTTATTTTTTAATTTTTTTATTTTTCTGCTATACATTTTTATAGAACCCTCAGAAATACCGAACTTTTCAGAAGCCTCTTTGTAAGTTTCCCCTGTTTCAATTCTCCACTCGTAAGCTTGTTTTGTCACGTCTGCATGGTTTGTATTTCTATTCCTCGTTGCGTATTCTACGCTTGGAAATTCTAGTCCGTGCTTTTGTGCATATTTTTTTATTGTAAATAAAGTGTATTTAGTTTTTCGATATATTTCCTCTTGACTCTTGCCTTCTACTAGCATGTCGTATGCAAGTTTAGACTTAGGTATATATGGTTTAGGTTCACCTTTTGGTCTTCCAGAAAACCTAATTCCTTTGTCCTCTAACCCCTTTCTTTTTATGTATTGAGTAAGATAAGAACCATCTATTCCAAACATCTTACAAGCATCATATTTAGAGGTGTTTTCATGTTTCATATAGTATTCATATGCTAACTCTACTGGCTTTTTCATTTCTTCCTCCTTTGTTTGATTTATCTTTATACAAGTATAATAACATGTAAGTAAAATTCTGTCAAGATATTTTTAAAAATTTTTATAACTTTTTTAAAATAAAAAAAGAGAGGTTTTAACCTCCCTTTAAATACATATTACATTGCTAGATTTAAGTGAATATATAGTTGGAACAGATATTCCAAATTCAGCAGATAACTCCTTTGCAGACTTGCCACTTTCAAGTATTTTATTGACTATTTCAACGGGAATTTTAGTAACCCTTATCTTTTTAAAAGTAGGCTTTATATTGACGTTAGACATCCTTTTTAAACCTGCTGATATAGTTAGAGCCACATTTTGAAAAGAGCAATTATATTTGTCTGCTATTTCTTGATAAGAATATCCATAGAAATAATATAGGTTTATAAACTCCATTTGCTTCCCTCTTAATTTTTTAAACATATTTTCAACCACTACTTTATTTTCAACATCAAATATAGAGTTGTCACTACTAATTAAATCCAATACATTCCATCTTCCAGATGAACTATTCTTAGATTTGTGTTCCCATGTGCAAATAGAAAAGCTAGTCCTATCTATGTTCTTCTCAAATAAATGCACAGGTTTTCTTATAAGTTTATCTTCCCACGAATATCTCATAATCTTCCATTGTACACGATTGTACAAGTGAGTTACAAATGAATGTTTATGAACCCTAGGGTTGTACTCTTCTATACACTTCATAGTTACAATATAAGCCTCTTGAAGCCAATCTTCTCTCATAGTACCCATTTTACGATAGATAGAATCCTTCAATGGAATTGTACAATGCTCTAAAAGTGTATTTAAATCTATTTCGCCTTGCTTGTATAAAACAAGGCTTTTATTTATATCATGTCGCTCATTATGACTCATAATTTACCTCTTTATCTTCATCTCTTAGTATCTGGTAGACTGGGAATTGAAGAGAAAGACCTCCTCTCTCGTTTTTTGACTCACCTTTGGCTTTAACCTCTATAATTCTTCCTACGTAATGCTCTGGGTCAGCTCCAAATAATTCTCTATCTTCGTCTGTGAATCCTCCACCAACTCTTAAATCATATCCTTTGTAGTCAACAATAAATCCACCAAAACAACCTTCAAGTTTACTTCCTACTTCGCCTAAAAACCAACCTTTAATTGGTAAATCTACATACATAAAAGTTTTAACTTTTATAACATTTGTAGTTTTACCTTTTTTATATAAAGCATCTTTGTATAAACATAACCCTTCTAAACCTTTAGAGTCAACGATATCTAAATTCTTTTGAATTTCAGATTGGTCAGTACCAACATACATTATGTCACATATAGATAAGTGAGTTGTATTGTTGATTTTATCCTCAAAAGATTTCAACAATGGCATTCTATCAGATATATATTTACTTTTAAAACTCTCTGATTCAAACTCTTCTCTAGAGATTATGTCAAATATTTTGAACTCTATTTTAAGTTTATCGTCAGAATAGTCTTTAGCATTAAGGATTGATATAGTTTTTCTAAGACGTTGATTGTCTGTCATACCATCTTCTAGCCTACAAATAAGCTCACCATCTACCACATATTCCTTTCCAAATACAGATTCGATTTGGTCAACTATATGATTCATCCAAAAGTGTTCTTTATTTTGTCTAGTTTTCATGTCATGTCTGTAGTAAATACCACGAGAGCCATTCTCTTTTAGTTGTAGCATAAATAGTTCATTGGGTTTAAGTTTTAATTTAGCATTAGCCTCTGGCTTTTGCACTTCAAAAGTAGGTATTAATTTATCCCACACCTTATTTACAGTCTTAACTTTCACTCCAATTTTAAAATCTTTACAAATCATTCTTGTATAAAACTCTCTTAAATCATCTCTTTCATCTAAAAATGCCAATACTTCTGCTCTCAATTCATCATTAATATTTGACTCAGATAGTTCATCTAGCATATTAAATATGTCATTCCACTTAGATGTTCTACCATCTGATTTCTTTCTAAGTTGAGCTGTTGTGAGTTTATATTTCATCTCTGGATTATATGTGTAATACAAAACCTCCTGTAATACCTCATTGTCTTTATTGATATTTAATATCTCTATTTTACCATTTGTAGAAGATTCTGCACCTACTAGTTGTATTACTTTCTCAATGTTTTTCATTTATTTCCTCCGATTATATTATTTTTTTAAAAGTGGTTTAACTTGTTCGTATAAAAATTCTAAAAACTTATCGTAATCTTTAATTAATTCTCTGTCAAAATGGCAACCTACGTACTTTCTACTAAGAATATCTCCATAGCTTTCAGACATACGTAAAGTAGATTTGTGAAAATTTAAAACTATTTCAAACCTATTTTCATTCACTTCAAATCCATAAATACTTGCTACACCTCTATAATGGTCTACTTCCCAACCTTTATATCTAAGTATTTCTGGCAATCCATATACTTTTTCCATTTCTTTCATCGCATCTAAAAATTCTTGTTTATTCACGACATCCTCCTATTTTAAAATTTCACTCTAAATTCTTCAAAGAAAAATTCAACTTCCATTATGTTGTTAAAACTTGGTTTTTCAATTTCAAATTTATCAACAATAAGTTTTGAATAAAACCTTTTATTACTATTGTATATAAATTGATTGTCAAAACTTATAACTATACATTCGTCGTTTTCTTTTAAATATACAGTTAAACTTCCTCTATGATACAAAACTTCTTTTATGTCATTTTTACTTATTTTTCTAATCATTTTTCCTCCTTAATAAAATACGTGTTTTATTGCCAATTTTTGTCCATTTTTCTAGTATTTTTGCTTATTTTATACCATTTTTGCCATACAAACCATGTCTTTCATGCTCATTTTACCAGAAGTTTTGGAATTATTTGCATAAATTAGGTCTCTTAACTTCGCTTTGAATATTTCTTCCTTTTTATTAAGTTTATTTAACTTATTTCTTTTAATCACCAAAGCTTGATAGTTTGGGTCTAGCGTATGACTAGACCCGTTAGCTCTATGCTTTGCTCTTAACTCTGCCATTTGTTTTTCTACTTCACATATATTCATATTCTAATTATCCCCTTTGTTAATGTGTCTTAATGCAATAACCACAACTGTTATTGTAGCCCAAATAGGCCACCAGTCGATTAACATTCCCACTACAGATAGTAGCGTTAAACCTATGAAACCAACTATGTAAAATATAATTATTAAACCCAACATTGCTACTATCATTTTCTACCTCCTATTTAGAAACTTTTTCTAGAGCTTCTTTTAGTTTTAAAGTTCTATCTGCAAAATTTTTATTTGAAAGATGAGTAAGTCTTTCTATTGGACTCATATCATCATCATGTTTGTCTATAATGTGAGCCTCAATTCCAGAAGACATGGTAGAAAGCATCATTAACACATTAACTTTGTTTTTAGGCACAAATTTGTCTTTATCTATATTTTCACTTATAGAATTTAACCCAGCTATTGTAAGTTCAGTATATAACATCGATTGTCTCTTACATTCTCTATACGACCCTTTGCACTCGTATTTATATTCTTCTGCCATTACATTTGTTCCCACTAAAGTTATTAAAGCTACCATTATTAATTTTTTCATTTTTACTACCTCCCGAATTTGTTTTATCTTTATATAGTTATATTATCACACATCCAATTTGTTGTCAAGATTTATTTAAAATAATTTATTGAAAATTTTTAAACTATAAGGTATACTGTTATTTATCTGCCATTTCTAAAACCCTTAGGATTAAAGAAACATCTCTGAGGTACATTTCTTCTATTACCTCACCACATTTTAGAGTAATTTTGTAAGTCTTTGCGACATCTCTTCTAACTTCTACACTTTTAACCAAATAATGATTTTTGATTTGTTTTAAAGAATAATTCATTACAACCTCCTATTGACTTGCTATCAAATATGCTATAAAAACAAATACAGCTATTATTATCCAAGACACATACTTCTTCTCTGGGTTCTTTTCATTATATCTATCATAACTACTGACATCTACATATGCAGTGTTGCCTTGAGAAGTATACGCTCCAAAATATCTAGAGTACGCTCCAAAGCCTTCTCTTGAATATTGTTTTACAATTGTATCACCCACAAGCATCATCTCACCCTTCGCACAATGAACGTTATTACTAGCTAATTTTGTCACGCTTAGATTCTCCATGTTTTGAAGGTGTAAAACATCATACTCTTCATTTCCTTCATATACTTCCACTAT
The DNA here is from genome assembly GCF_051656525.1 of Clostridium sp. Taxonomy (GTDB): domain Bacteria; phylum Bacillota; class Clostridia; order Clostridiales; family Clostridiaceae; genus Clostridium. The sequence continues at coordinate 6,234 of NZ_JBOGCC010000093.1, forward strand.
TCTGAATTTTGTTACTTTACCTTTATAATTACTGAAATACGGTCTCATTGTAATGCCTCCTTTATTTTTAATAAATCAACTCCAAAAGCTTTCCCAATTTCATTCATATACTCTACATTGATGTGCGATGAACAATTTACTTGCTTAATCTTATCATTGTGGAATATAATATCTGCGTGTCCATTATGAATAGTGTTCCAAGTAGACACATCTATTCTACCAACTTCTTTTTCGATTAACTTTTTAACAATGTGTGAACACTCATTAACCACTCCGACACCATGTCTTCTAATGCAAATATGACACTTTAACGCTGAATGATATTCGATGTCATCAAACCCTAGCTTCTTAATCAATTCTAATTTGTGAGAAGAATAGTTATCGTTGTCAAATACTCTAATTGTGATTGTGGAATAAGTGGAATCTAATATTGAAGTTCTATTTTTAATTTCTAATTCTAAATGCTTAACTATTTCTGCTGTTTCAGAATAACTTGCGTTCTCTCCAAGTTGTATTAATCTATTTCTTAATTCGATTTCTAAATTTGTCATATATCCTCCGATTTGCTTTTTATTTTATATAGGTATAATACACCCAAATATAAATTTTGTCAAGCTTTTTATATAAATTTTTATAACTTTATTTTTAGGAAATAAAAAGAGGACTAAAAAGTCCTCTAACTAAAATTTATTATCAAATTCTTCTACTATCATTCTTTTTATTTTACATGCACAATAATCATACGACCTCCCAGTTTCTTTTTGTAAGGTGCATAAAAAACTTATATGCTTCAACAACATATCTATTTTTGCTCCATTCGAAAGTTGTTCATATTGAACTCCAAGAGCTGGTATAAAATATTTTAAACTAGGAAGTACACCATCGCAACATTTAATATGTTTGTTTTCTAACATCTTATTTACGAAGTACAGAATCACATCTTTTCTAATCTCCATTTTCATGCTTATAAAAGTACAAACTATGTCAAATTTTATTGAATCTGATAACAATTTGTTATCAAAAGCCTCCTCGAATAAAGATACTTGTTCGTTATTTTCAAAGCAATATTTCCAATTGTTCATTTCGTCACTCCTTTTTTATTAATGAAATACCTATTTTAAAGCTTGATATCGCTTAAAACTATGAATGTTTCGCTATCAGAATCTTCAAATTTACATGTGAATAGCTCTTGAATGTCGTTAAATTCATTCTTTTTCTTTTCGATACACACATCTAAATCTCCATTCTTTTCTCTAAATAATTTTAAAGCAAATTCTAACTCACTTATTTTCATATTATTTGTCCTCCTTAAATTTATCTTTAATTAAATCACACATATTAACACGATTCTAAAGCTTTGTCAATCTTTTCTTTTAATTTTATATATTCTTTATATTCATCACTATTTAATATACGATTGCGTTCAGCTTCTCTTTCTTTTTCAATTTTAACCAACTCATCTTTTTTATCTTTTAATTTTGAAAATTCTTCTTTCCAATTTTCTGAGAACACAACACTAGGAATATTATATACGCATTCATCATTATCTAATACTTCCACTCCATCTTCACTGATTAATAGTCCTTGAATGAAATTTGGGTTAAATTTTTCTTTGTAAATTTCAAATCCAATGTCAAGTTCTTTGGCGTGTTTTAATCTGAACATAATTTTTTCATACAACTCTATCATCATATCATCTAGAGAATCATATTCAAAAGTCTTATTCTCTAACTCTTCAACTTCGTTGTCATATGAGTCTATTATAGAGTGAACACCATTAAATATTTTGTCTAAGTCTACTGGCTCTTTTCCACCCCTCATTTGTTTTATATCCCACAAGAAGTTGTAATGTGGGTGTAAGTCGAATATTTTAATCATATATATTTCCTCCTTTGTTATTTCTATAATTCATAGTATCATAAGTTGTAAAATATGTCAATCTTTTTATTAAAATAATTTAAAATAAAAAAAGCACAGGTTTTAAATAAACCCATGCTGATTTTGCAATCCTATATATCTGTCTGCTACAAACTTATGCTTAAACATTTTCCTAATAAACCATTCTTTTAACTCGCACAATTTGTTATCCATGTTTGTAGAATATATTCCATATTTTGCAGTTGTAAATTCACACTCTCCAATTATGTAGTAGCTATAATATATAGTTCCCATAACACCTAGTGTTTCATCTAAATATTTTCCCGTGATAATATCTTTATTTATAAAGTGCACTACTGTGCTTCCAGAATCTATACACAATACTGCATACATTTTATATCTAAACGGTTGTTCAATCATCTTATGATAGCTATTCCAATGACACTTGTTGTTACGATATCCTTTTGTTGGAGTTAATATATCATCTCCATCTATTCTTTCAAAATTTTTAATCGCAAACTTTTTAATTCTGCTAACTAATACTTTTTCTAGCTTTGGCACTATATAGGTGTCATATATGAGCTTACAAACGTCTAAAATGGTTTTGGCTATTACCAACCCTATAAGTATAAATAAAATTACGTTTAACACTGAAATACCTCCCGTTTTTACGAACTATGCTTAGTTTTTACTGTTGTTTGAGCATAATTCTTTGATTTTTAGCTAATAAAATGGCAAATCTATTCTCATTGAGATTTTTGGTAAATCATGTCTTACAGACATTTATAACCAATGGGGTTAGATTACCCACTATCCCATAGCTAAAAGCATTTGGGAATACCTTTTTCATTATTTGCAAACTTCCATTTACATCTGAATTTATTAATCCATTTTCAGATTTAAATAACCCTCTGAAAACTCTTCTATTTTTATTATAATTTTCTTTTACAGGTTCTTCGTTGTCTAAAAATGATGTTCCACTTGTATAACTTTCATTTGTAGTTATAAACCTTATTCCTACATCTTGACATTTATATTCTAATTGTTGTATAAATTTGTTATATGGAATAAATATGAAATTTTGATTATTTTTATCTCCTATATTACATTTTTGTTTCCATTTTTCATTTAGTCCAACAACTAGTGTATTTATGTTATTTTCTATGCAATAATTAATCACAAATCTACTTGCATTGTGAGTGAAGTTATGTATTCTGTTATATCTCTTTTTATTCAATACATTTGCTTTATTACACCAATGTTTATTATTTCTTTTCATTACTTCACTTTTTATTTTACTCAACTGTTTGTTGTAATACTGATTTATAGATTTAACTCCTTTGCCATTAACAATCAAAGGTTTTAAACCAACATTGTTTGACAAAGTTGCAAAGTTATTAACTCCTAAATCAATAGAACACACCCTATTATTTTCAAAAATCTCATTATTTATATGTTTTTCGTAAATAATCTCCAACGTAAAATAATCATTTTGTGGTACAAATCTTATCGAAATCAACCTTCCTTCTACTTTCGTCTTTATACCTTTTCCATTCATCCCTCCTAAGCATTTTAATTTAAATTTTAAAACTCCATCTTCTATAAACGCTTGATTATTCTTTATAAACCAAGTAAAAGGTTTGCCTTTATCTCTGTATTTTGGTAACTTAGGCATTCCCAAATACTTGCTTGGATTTTTCTGCCAATCTTTTATAGCCACAAAATAAGACTTCCAACTTCTGTCTAATACTTGCAATACACATTGACTAGCTTGTGACATTAAGTCTTTGTATGGTTGTGATGTTTTTAGTAGCTTTTGTGTATCATGGTAATTTAAATATTTACCATTATTTATAAACTCTTGTCTAACAACATATAATGCGTAATTATACATATTATTAGATTTAATACAATAATCTCTTATTGTATTAAACATTGGATGTCCTTTGTTTATTTGCTGTCGCTCTGCTCTATGAACTAAAATACCCACAACAACCCCTCCTTAGTTTTTATAATTTTGTAATAAAGTCTACAAATAAAAACAAACTATGAATCAAGTAAAATAATATTGATATACCAGTCACAACTCCAATTCCAATAAGTGCTCCATAACAAAGTCCAGCCAACATGGTTTCCTTGCCATTAATTATATCTATACTACCAAACAAAACTCCAATCATCAGAACTATCATTACGATAAATCCAATTACTATTTCTTTTCTCATACCTCCTCCTTTAATAAATATTTTCCATAAATACTTCTGCATCTCTTTTAAAATCTTCTATATTTCCAACATCAATATACAACTCTTTAGTCACACATCTATCGTGTCTGTAATATTTATATAATCTTAAGTGTTCGTAATCATTAAAGTCAAATATTAAATACTCTGTTTCTAGATACCAAATCTCATTCTCATTCATAAAATCTATTATGGCCAATACATCTTTTGTGGACATTACTTTCCTCCTTTGATTAATAATTGAGACACCACACTTATAATCTCTGCATCAAGTATAAATGTAAATAAGAATAGAAAAGCGAAATCTGCTTTATATTTAGCGTTGATAAACGCTAGTAATAATGTTAACATTTTAATCCTCCTTTATTTTTTAATAAATTTAGTCATACAATCTAATGTGTAAAATAAACAATAAGCACTAAACATAAGTATTGTGGTAGTTGTAAGCGAAACTGCTATAAATCCACATACTGTATAATTTTTATTCCATACGTCTATAACACCAATAATTACAGAGCATATCAAGCATATAAACACTGCTAATCCTATTGAAAATTTAAAATATTTAAACATAATTCCTCCTTTATTCACTACTTTACTTTACATATATTATAAACACATGGACTAAAATCGAAGTGGAAATATCTTCCGTCTTCTGTATAAGAACATACATCGTGTCCAAAGTCAACACACATAGGATTGGTGTGATATCCATTTTTATTAATAACAACTCCATATCCATATTCTTCACTATACACCCTATCACCTATTTCAAACAATGCTAGGTTTTTATTTTCCTTTTTTACATTTCTATCTTTTTCACAATAGCGTTTTAACTCTCTTGAAACTCTATTAAGTTCGTCTGAAACAGAATTTAAATACTTTTCCATTTCCTTAATTTCATCTTCATTACTAGTGTCTAATAACATTCTTAGGTCTTTCCATCCTAATGCTATTTTATCATTTAATTCTAATGTTTTTTGCATAATATCTTTTTTGTCATTAATTTTCTTTTTCACCATTCCTCCTTTATTTCAATTTACTTATTTTTAATTTTAATCCATGCTTTTTAGCAAATGGTTTTAGCATACTAACTATAAATTCTTTTAACTTTGTGTTTTTAAGACTCCGATCAAAATCGTTTGTGAAATCAAATATTTTTCTTTTTAATCTCCACTCTTCAAGATAAGCTTCTTCGGTTTTATATGTAAATACACCTTCTCCGTACCTAGATATTTTTATAAAAGAGCGTTTTGTTTTACTAAATTTATAACCTAATACAAATTCGTTTGACTTAGTTTTGAGTCGTATGTAATATTTTGACAATAAAATCCTCCTTTTAATTTATAGTATTATACTTACACACAGTGTTTTGCAAAACTCTAAAGCCAGTTTTAATGCAATCTCCATCTTTATAAAACTTACAAGTTGGACATGTTTTTGTTGTATGTAGTAAATTTTTATCGTATTCAAACTTTTCTATGGCGTAGTCTGAAAACCAGTAAGCCACACCATCAACAAATCTAATACGAATATTAAATTCATCTCCAGTTTTTATTATTTTTATAATCTTACCAACGCAACTATTGTGGTAGTAGAAATCCATTTCATCTCTCCAACCAAATTCTAGGTCAAATTTGTCAAACTCTTCGTCTGTCATAGATTTAATAATAACTCTATCTCCTACTTTAAACATTTAATTCCTCCTGTAATCGTTATACACATAGTATACACTCAAACAGTTTATTTGTCAAGATTTTTTTTAATAAAAAAACAGAAATAAATTAATATCTCTGTTTTTAATAATCATATTTTTTGATATATTGGTAAATTTTACCTTCTTTTTGAAGTAGATTTTTCATGTACCTACGTTTTCTCATATTTTCGAGTCTATACAAAGTTAATAAATCATCTATTGTTATAGGTCTCGCCTCTTTGTTTCTTTTAGGCTGTCTAATGTAGTCTAATCTATATCCATGCTCATATGTGTATACATTCTTCTCTCTGTCAATCACAATCTCACTTCTTCTCACACTTATAACTCCAAATTTATCTGGAATAAATGACATAGCCTTTTCGACTAAATCCGATGGTAATACAAAGAATGTTCTACATATATTATTACAGCTATGGCCGTGCTTCTTTTTTAAATCTGCTTTAACATCAGATAGGCTAATTTTAATCTCGTATTCTGTGATAAACATATTTTTGTTTACTGTCAACAAATCACATTCATGAGAAACTATGCCACTGCTTTTAGTTATTCCAGTGGCGACTATCTTTTCTTTCAAGAAAAAGTGTTCTGTAAGTGCATATTCTATCTCTTGTGTATTCATATTTTACTCCTTTTAAATTGATGAAATGTTTATTTTATTATTCCATCATCTCTAATTTATTTTTTCTTCCATATTTCTTTATATACCAATCTTGCAACACTTCGCTTGTACTAGGAATAGTAGATTTATATACATCTTTTGATTCAAGTTGATATATAATTTTCTCACATCTAGGACACAAATACATTATATAAATATCTGACATCCAAATTGAATAACTACTTTGTCTTTTACCTATTCCTATATACTCTAAGTTTTTATGAAAACCTAATAAGCATTTAATATTTTTCATAATTAACACCTCTCCATATAGATAGCACCATTTTTGTCAATACTATCAACTTTCAACCCAAAGCTTTCAAATAATTTAAAACCATAAAATGTATATGTTTTAGCGTGAAAGTATAAATTCTCTAAATAATTATCAGATTCTTCTATTAAATTACAAATTGCATCTTTGGCATGGTTCTTTTTTCTATAATTTGGCTCTACATATATTCTTTTAATTAGCAATTCTGAATCAGACATATAGTATGCAATAAAGCCGATAGCCCTAGATTCCCACACATGTTTTTGTTTTACTTCATCTCTCACAAACTCGTTAATGTAAATAGTTTTGCAGATATATTCATCTAAATCTTTATAATTTGGCAACAAGTCAAACACATTGTGTCTCAACGCTCTGTGTTCGTCATGCAATTTGTTTATATATTCATATATTTGTTCTTTAGTTGAATCTTTTAACATCATAATTACCCCTCCTAAAATCCTATTATTTTAACATCAAACCCTAGCTCGTTAAGAGTTTTCTCGTAATATTCACTTGTTCCTAAGTAAAACGTATGAGTAGATAAGTATAGTATTCTAGACTTGTTTGACTTTTTACGTACATTTGCTGATATAATACAGTCTCCATGTAATGTTTTTAACTCTATATAGTGCTCATTTGTTTCTAAACCTTCAAAATCTTTAAAACTTCTTACTTCTTTCACGATAAAACCTCCATTTTAATCTAACACTTCTACATATTCTTCTAATTCAAAAAACCAAACTCTTTGTGTGTAAATATTATCTTCATCTTTTAAAAGAGTTGACAAGCAAAATTCTTCGTAATCCCAACGTCGCTCTTGCCAAACAAAATCTTTTCTTGGCTCTTTATACACAACACTAGCTGGAACACCAAATTCTTTCTTTAAATTTAAAGCATTTTCTTTTAGCTCAATTAAAGCATCTTTTGCACTAACTTTTTTATTGTTACAAAAGTCTCTTCTAGCAACCACAACGCCTTTTATTAAATCTGTTCCATTCACAAATATAGGTTGTGGTTTTGTAAACATATATACAACATTGTTTCTATATTTTCCACTCATCTGCTAATCCTCCTCTATTATCTCAAATCTACTCTTTAAAAACCACCCACCACAAACCCTAAATAACCGTTCTGTTAGAAAGTAGTCATATGAGTAGATTTGCTCTTCATATATTTTACCTAGTGTTAAGAAATGTTCTACATCTTTATTGTCTATACATTTTAGTTTCCTCATTTCAATGCACCAGTTTTTACAAGCTTATTATTTTCTACATATTTAGCGATATGTTTTGCTGACTCTCCAGTTAGCATAACAGCCTCCACCTCTCCATCTTGTTGTTTCATGCAAAAATATTCACTATCCTCTAATTCAGACGCACATTGAATTATTGCAGTTGCTAATTTTAATCTGTCATTGTTTGACAAATTTTCCAATGTCTTGCCTATAATATTTGTTGCCTCTTCGTAAGAAGTATTTTTCATTATCTTCAACTCCTTTTTGTCGATAAAATCTATATTTTAATACCTACTTTTTTATTTCATATAAATATTCAGACCTAAATATTTTACCACACTTTTCACACTGAAAATGACTTCTACAATTGAAATATGTTATGTTATCACCATAGACGTTTCCTAGATGTTTTATTTCATGGTCACAATATACAAACCTTCTAAACAACATAATTAAAAACTTTTTCATAATATGCCTCCTTGTAAAGAGTGGGACAAACCCACTCTTATATTTATTTTTCTTGAATTTTCTGCAAAATAATGCTATTTTCTATTAAACTATTTATTGGATATTCTTCTATTTTAGCTTTAACACCATAGAACTTATCCTTTAGATTTTCAATTCTACCTTTTAGTATTTCTTTGTCAAAACTAACTTCAGTTATATGAGTATACTCTTCCTCTTTATCAATAGTTTCATATGAAACGTTTAGTACATACAACTTGTCAACTATTACCATTTTCTTCCTCCATCTCTTTTAATATAGACTTAACAAAGGGGTCCATTTCAAACCCATGTATATTGCACTCTTGATTAATTCCAACGTACTTATTACTTAATTTACAATAGATAGAGCCATATTTATTTTGTCTTATATTTTGGCAAATTCTACATACCATTTTTAATTTCCTCCTTTGTTTTGTCTATACTTAATGATAACATTAATTTGAAAAACTGTCAAGAATTATTTTATTATTTATTTAAGAACATCTTTTCATAACCTTTTACTAAATATTTAACTCCATTTCTAACTCTATAATGACTTCTAACTAGCCAATTATCAGCCTGTTTTTCATAATGTCTGCCTTGAGATTCCTTTTTGACATAAGATATATTTGATATTATCGTAGGTTTATTAGGGTTGTATTTATATTTACTAGGTTTAATAGACACTTTTAATTCTTTTTCAGATACAATAAATTCTTTGTCTTGAGCTATTTTTATATTTAACATAACAAGGCATAAATATTTTCTCCACAAAACTTTATCTAAAGCCTCAACTCCATCTTCAAAATTACTCCTCATATTGGTTATGAGTTCATTGTCGATATAAGTTTTACCATCTTTGAATGAAACTTTAACCATTACGTCAAGTCCTCTTTTATACTTTTTATCGTTCTTAGCTTCTATATCAACGCCTTTTAGCCAATATGATTCACCGTCAAACAAGTCTAATATTCTGCAATACCCGTTTTCTGTATCTAAAATTTCAATATCTTTCGAGATTTCCTCTGCTTCCTTTAATGGCAAATATTCAAATATTACTTTTTTCATAAACTATCCTCCTATTTTATTTTTTTGGTTGAATTAAAACTTTATATATTTTCCCATTTTTCTTTTTTTTTATAAACATAAAATGGCTTTGTTTTTATATCTATATTTTTAGGCTCTGGTCTTGCACCTGCAAAACCCTTGAATCTTCCACCTATTCCACTTGAATCGTACATATCTACTACCATAATCATACCTCCATTTACTTTATGATATTATTATAATTCATAAACCAATATTTGTCAAGTTTTTTATTACTTTATTTTAAAATAAAAAGAGCAGAATATCTGCTCTAATTTGATGATAAAATCACGATTTGATTTTTAAATGTAAATTTATTTACTACCAACTTATTCTAAAAGCTCCATTTTTCATATCTTCCACGTTATAATCCAACCATCTTAAAACATCCATATCTAACGTGGATAAACCTTTGTTAAAATATACTATATGTCTTCCACCTTTTGCAGATGCTTCGTCAATCATTACGTGTAAATTTGGATGATAAATCACCATTTTGTGCCTATGTTCATCATAGACTTTGACTACCATCTCTCTAGATTCTTTTGCTGATTTTAAACCCATAACTCCTCCTATTCTTGTTCATATTCTACTTCTTCATAAGTTCCATCTATACATATTTTATACTTATTCACACCAATGACATTGTAAAACGGTGAACTCTCCTTAATTCTATTTTTAAATTCATCCCACAGATTATCTAATCTCTCTTCTAGCCATTCTCTGTCGTCATCTTTTATATTTTCCAAATAGTCTTTATTGCAATATTCGCTTTCACTATGTGCCATTTCTTGAAAATGCTCTATCATTCTCCAATATATATCAGAGCCGTTATCTGTATAGGGTTGCTCTTTCCCAACGTAAACAAATATATAACCATCTCTAACTAAATCTTCTGTATCACTATCTTCCAAAGCTTGTTCTAATGTCTCTTCTATAGTTTTAAAACCTCCTTCATTATACTCTTCATCATTATAAGAATACGCAAACGCCATTTAATTCCTCCTTATTTTCCAAATACTATGTCAATATCAATTTCATACCTTTCGCATTGTTCTGCAAATTCTTTTTTAGCCTTATTAACTGCCATTATTAGAGATTCGTACACCATTTTGTCGTATGCCTCTTTCTTATTAAAACCTCTGTCCAAATAACTTTTATACAATAAATAAATTTCTTTATGCGTCGTTTTACAAAATATTGAATTAAACAATACTTTTTCTTGTACAGATTCTAATTTATGACTGTCCACCAAAGATGCCATAGCATATCCACGTTTAGCAAAACTACGTATGCTTATGTTTAATTCTCTTAATTTGGTATGTGTATCCAAGTTTTTGAATATATGATACATTCTTATACCATAATATGAAGATTCACTCTGTTTTGATTTTACTCTCAACAAACTCATACATTCACCTCATAGAATCTTTTAATCTCGTCAATATACTTTTTGTCATCAAAGAATATTTTGTTTACAGAATTATACATTACTTGACCATTTGGCATTTCAATTTCTAGCCAATAACAGTACTTCTCAATCTTCTTTAGCTTCATAATTTTTAAAATCATTTTATTGTACTTATATTCATGCAACCACTCACAATGTGGATTTTTAGATTCCACAAATCTTTTAGTCCAAATTACCATACTTCCTCCTTTAGAATGAAAATGATTTACACATTGGATAGTGCAATAATCTTTCCATATCTTTATATTTTATAGCAAAGCTCGTTCCTTCGTACCTACCATTATCTTTTCTTCTACCATCGTAGAATAATGTTTTATTTAATTCTGTTCTAACATCTGCGCAATTGGATTCATCTATTATTTCATAACGACTTTGTCTTTTTATCCAGTCTTCATAATACAACCCACATTCATCTACTCTAAATGTATATCCACCTTCATCTTCTCCCCATAACAACCATTTACCATTATCTAATTTTGTATGCTTAGGACAAACTAAAATATATGCTTCTTCGTAAGTTGGCTCGTGTGAAAACTTTACATCCCAAAATGTATTATCTTTTGCTATTGATAATAAGTCGTCAAAATACCAAATGTCGTCATTCCAGTGTTCTAATGTTTTCTCAGACAACTCTCTAGTCTGATTCATAACTATATTAGCTTTAACCTTAAAATCTATGTCATATACTGTTTTGGATATTTTAACGTTGAACAACCTACCACTTTCTTTTTCTCTTACATGAGCGTACGCTATGCCTTTTGCAATTAGATACATTAAAACCTCTTTAGTCATTAAAAATTACCTCCAATTCATCTTCATTTACATACTGCCATATCATTCCATTAAAAGTTTCAATCTTTTCTCCTGTTTTCTTATCTTTCAATACACCTTTTTTAGTAATCAAAGTTTTGTACATACGTGTAAGTTTTTCAAAGCAAACAGCTTTTGTTTCACCATTTACTTTGTAAAATCCTATAAATTTGTGGTAATTATTCATCCTCTTCCTCCTTCTTTTTATCACACCCACTAATTCTATTGTGGATTGTTATTAAGTGTCTTATACAAAATCTTCTTAAATTATCATAATAGACACAATTTTTACATTTGTTTTTATACCTACTCACTCTTGTGTTCTCCTTGTGCGTTTGTTACAAGATAAGTATATCGCACATTTTGGTTTTTGTCAAGATTTATTTTATAAAAGTTTAATAAAAATAAAAAGAGCCACGAATGGCTCTAAGTTTATTTAATCATATTTTTAGCATTGTATTCATGGTTTGTCATAAACCCAACCTCAACATCTCTTATTTCTGAGTCAGTTACAACTACTGTTATTACTTCTGCATTCTTTTCATAATCAGTAAAACTCAAGCTTAAAAGTTCTGGAATGTCTTTAATTTTCGCAATTTCATTTATTTTGCCAAGTAATTCTGTGTTATTTTCTAATACGAATTTTGCACGAAACTCATCTTTTCCAATGTCTCTGTATTTTGTATGTATTATATTAAGTAGCTGAGGGTGTTTTATTGGTGTTGCAGAATCAGAAGTTACGCCACATGTTGTAATTCTATTTTCTTCGATATAACTTCTTAACTCTTGTATTTTTTCATCTATTCCTTCTATTGTACAATACTTTTGTTTCGATTCTAAAAGATTTAATTTGGCAATAACTAAATCACTTTTTGTTGGAATTGATATAACACCATTCTCTTTCGATACATTATTATTGTTCATAAACGCATATTCTAATCTTTCTAATTTAGTTTCTAACTCAAGCAACTCTTTAAATACGTCTAGAGCTTTTGTATATCCAAAAAATTTTTCTAAATTTTTAAATCTATTCATTACTTCCTCCTAAAAACCTAGACCTTTTAATGTGGATGTCTAGCACCTTGTATATTGAGTATACTACATATTATTGTTTTTGTCAAGCATTATTTATATAAAATTGGAATTTTATTAATAAACTCTATATCCTTTATATTTATTATTATGGTAGAAATAAACCTTTATATTAGTTGTAGCCAACACAGGTATTAGTTTTTCATCAAATACTTGCTTTGACATATGCACATTTCCTTCATAATGAGCTAAAGATATATCTTGATAATAATGAGTTAATTTTGCTATATACGAATCTGTCATCCTCATTTTTATTTCATCTGGAACATCAAAAGAGTCTCCACTAAAATATATAACATCATTTTCATGTCTAAACAATATTCCAAAACAATCTAGGTTTGAAACATGCTTTGTTCTCACATATCCAAAGAAGAAATTACCATAGTCATTAGAAATTATATTCTGAGAATTAAGTTTCCATAAATTGTATTGACATTTGTCATTTCCATTTATTTCCATAAGTCTTTCTATGCTATATACTAAATCTTCATGTACTTTTATATCCAAAGGTATCTTTTTAATGTAATATAAATAGTGAGATAGCGTTGACAATCCATTTACATGGTCTGCATGAGTGTGAGTTATTAAAACATTAACTCTTTTATAAACCTTCTCGTCTAGTAATTTCTTTATTGCAGAAAAGGTGTTTTCACCACAATCTATTAAGTATAATTCCTCAGCATACTCAAAGTACGCACAAGAGTTTGTGGTGTCGTCGAATGCTCCACCATATCCTAAAAATCTTATTTTCATTGTACCTCCTCGTAGTCAAAGAACAGTTCTCTAATTATGTCCAAATAATAGCTTTCACATTCCTCATACTCTATAGTTTTAGTTAATTCATATATCTTTGCATACTTTTTACCACTCTTATCTTTTAACACATACACAAAAGGCGAGTTTTTGACTTTCTTTTTCTTTAAATTTGCTAAGAAAAAATTACATTCTTCTTTGACTTTTTTGGCCATAATTACACCTCTATGTTATGCTTTTTAATAAATTCAGATGATATATCTAAATCTTCATTTTTAACTTCATATAATCTTCTCAACTTTTCATTATACTCCATCTCAAACATATCTCTTTTTAGAAAACTTTGTTTCCAATCTTTACCATAGCTAATCTCATATTCCATTTCTAATTCATTTTTAATAGCAATTTCTTTAATGGCATCTCTGTATGTATTTACGAATTCATTAAATTCCATATAATCACGCTCCAACATATGAGTATTCTGATAAGACTACACAATCCTCATCGCAACAATACTCATCAGAATCACATTTGTGTACATATTTGATTGGAGTCCACTCTCCATTCTCACTACAAGCAAAAACCTCTTGCTCTTGGTTTTCTAACAGTAATTTCTCAATTAACTCTTTTACCTTCATATTTCCTCCTTAATTATATCCATTTGCTCTTAATAAATCTCCATTCCAAGATGCAAAATCCAATATTAAATTTCTAATACATTCTGGGCTTTGAGTTGACGTCGACCATTCTGGTATAAAATTCCAGTTGGACATCATTGAATCCATGTCTTCGTATCCCATAGCGTTCAAAATATTCACAACAGTACTTACATGCAAGTGATTGTATTTATCGATAAGATTTTTATTTTGCTTCGCCCATTTATGATGAATATCATTTATTTTGCTTTGAACTATATCTACGATTCTAACAGTTTTCCTATTTGCATAAACTACAAACTCTATTTCAAGCTCTCTCCCACCTTGCTCAATTAAATATTTAGAAAATTCTTTGGTGTCCACAGACTCATGTAAGTATTTTAAAACCCTCTCATTTATCCCACCAAGTCCACACCCACTACATTTGATGTGTGGAAAGAAGTGTACATTGTCGTCTATTCCTTTTTTTGATATTTTCTCAATCCATTTTAGTGTATCTAGTGCCTTTATTTTTGTTGATTCTGCACATTTTTTAGTTAAAAATCTTTCCATATTACCTCCTTATTTTACACTATTTCTAGCTACTATTTCTCTTATTTCATCTTTAGTTTTACTTCCAAAGTATTCATCAATTCTTTTTAGCTCTCCAAGTAGTCCTGCTTGTGTGTCATTATTCCAACTTCCACCAGTTAATACTTTGAAAAACCTAAGTTTTAACCTACTTTTATTTAATTTTTGTCTTTTAGTCACAATACCTCCTTAATAAAATGATGATTTCAACTATGATATCCAGCTCTCTAAATCAACAAACTTGGTAGTTCTAAATTTGTTTTCCAATATTTCATTAAATACTTCTGAGTTGATTGAATTTGTGTAGTCAAACTTATCTTCAACCTCACTTCTTTTTCTAGTTTTTAAATTTAAAAATATCATTTTTATTTCACTTCCAACTTTTCTTGTAGCGATAACTACGTTGTTATCTATTGCTACAGCCTCATACATATCTCCTGTTGGGTTTAATGCTGTCGTAAATTTGTCACCTAATTTCAATTATTTTACCTCCTTGTATTGTACAACCCTTTGTATCTCTACTACTTCTAGATTAAGTCCATACCTTTCACTATGTTGTTTACACCAAGATTCTGCTAAATCTATATAAGTTCCATAGCTTCTTGTACTACAACGTAAAAGCAAGTTTAAGTCATCTGTTTCACACTTATCATATGACCCACCATGAAACTCTTCTGTGTATTCTTCATAAAACCATTTTCCAGTATCTTTGTTTCTTAAAACATATATAGAAAGTATTGATGCTTTAAATTCTTCTTTTTCAATTATGCTTTTTAATTCTTCTAATCTTCTTAAACATCCCTTCTTTCCAAAATTTGCCTTTGTGTGATTCTTTTTTATCTCACACTCGATTTCTTCGATAATGTTGTCTAGGTATTGTTTTGATGTCATTATTTCCTCCTTTTTAAGTTTATACAACAATAATATCACACTTTTGAAGTGTTGTCAAGTTATAAATCAAAATATTCTATTGGTGGTGCTATTCGTCCATAATGAGATGTCTCAACCTTTGGGAGCACAAATCTAGTTGTTTTTAAGTTTAAATCCTGTATATTATTTTTTATGACATCTTCATGTATATATATTTTATTCAACTTCTCTTGGTAGGTATATTTAAATCCCATTGATTCACATACTCTCTTAAACACTGTTCTATTGTCAAATATTCCATAAAATACAACTGGAGATATTATGAGTGCTGAATACTTCTTGTTCCAACACCTCAAACTCAATACAAACACTTGTTTTCTTGTTTTACACGAATAAAATAGTTGGATGTCTTTGAATATTAAAAAATCTTTTTTCAATTGTAGTCCAGTCCCATTTTGTGAAATCAATCCTAGTCGAATCATTTTTTCTTCAGCATCTAAAAACATTTTGTTCGTATATTGTTTCTTTCTGTAGCACCATATTTTAGTGCATCTGCTCATAGTCCTAACTGTCAACCCTATATTTGTAGATAACAATAATAATATTCTAATCTCTAATATAGTTAAATCATGATTAAAAACCTCTTTGCTCAAATAATAATTTTCACTCGTCAAATCTAATTTTAACATTTTTCACCTCTTGTCTGATATTCGTTTGGTAAGTAAAAATAGATATCACCTACTATTCATGATATCCATAATTGCCATATTCAATTCCTCTGTATCCTCAAATAAAAAAACTTTTAATCTAGGATTTTTTATATACACCTCATGTTTTACAATTTCAAACCCCCTATTTATAAGTTCATTCGCCAACCACATTTTAAAAATCCTCTTCATTTTAAAACCTCCTATTTTAAACCATTTTTATGACGCCTACTTTTTGAAGTAAACACGCCTACTTTTTGAAGTTTTTGTGCCTACTTTTTAGAGCGTAAACGCCTACTTTTTAGAGCTACATTTTTGAATTTTTACCAACAACCCCTTGACAACATTGACATCGTGTGCTATACCTTTAAATCATAAAGGTATTAAAAGTATTTAAGGTATTTAAAAGTACCATAAAGAAAATACCAAAGAACACTCATGAGAGGCTCGGCATACGCCTCACTTCTCATTTCGTGGACTATATATTTCGTCCACCATAAACACCACCTCCTCATTAACAATATATCACACTTCAAAGTCTTTGTCAATATTTATTTTTTGCAAATAAAAAACGAGTGCACATCACACTCGCTAATAAAATTACTATTCTATAAAAACATATCTTTCTCTAAAAATTCTTCTCTCTTTTATATCATCACCTTCATATTCTTTTTCGCAATTAGGACAAATGACATAATCTAATTTTTCATATTCTTCTTTATTATACATTTCATCATCGTATTCATTGCATTTTACGCACCAAAATATGTACTTCTTTTCTAAAATGCCTTGTGAAACTAACTCTGATAGTATTAAATCGTTATCTTCTAGTGTTATTCCGTCTATTTTATAATAGAAATATGTTGCAAGAAATCCACCTCCTATGTCAAAATAAGATATTAACTCTTGTATTTTGTCTAATATTTTTTGTTCAAACTTTAAATTTGTAAAGTCTAATTTTCTCATCATTCCTCCTCGTTAATCTCTTCATATTCTCCACTAGGTAAAACTTTATATTTCTTTGCGTTATATACATGAAAGAATGGATTTCTGTGTCCACTCATATCTAAAAACTTTTCCCAAAGAATATCTAATTCATTTTTTAAAAACTCTTTCGACTTCTCATCTATACTATCTAGATAAAACTCTGCAAACTCTCCACCTTCATCCAAAGCTCTTTCAAACATTCCATCAATCACGTCTGAATAAGCATCCGAGCCTTTATCTTTATAATTATTTATTTCTCCTATATGTACTACTGCGTAACCATCTTCTTCAAAATAATAGTCAAGCTCCATATTGTCTATTAAATCTTTGATTATTTTACTAATGTCATCCGTGTTTTTTACAGAACTATAATACTCACCACACATCGAATAAGCTAATTCTTTCATTTTATTCCTCCTCTATTTTATGAATTTCTCGCCAATTACAAACTCAACATATTCCACAAACTCTTCCCACGCCTTTTTACATCCAACTTCGTTCCAACCACCCATACCCATTCTATGAAGTGAATATTCTCCTTTATTGTATCTTCGTTGGTAATCGTATTTTAATATTTTATATCTTCCTTTGGATATACCATAGCCCTTGTCTAACAATTCTTTTATACTCATACGCTCTCCTTTTAAAACTCATATTCTATTTAGACTTAACTCTATATTTCTTAACAACTATTACTTCTTCATATTCTTCTACTTCTACAGGGTCGTTGTCATATTCATTATCTTGATTCTCAGTAGCACCTTTGAACCACACCATAGAAAATAATCTACCTTGTATTTCTATAATAGACTCTACCATATCTCCCCATCTATGCTCTTCGATTTCCTCTCTACTTACCTCATAATTCCAAGTTAATTCGGCTCTTTGTTCTCTAGTTAATTCCTCACCTTTGTCTATTCTATTTAAAACATGCGATTCCCAATCTTGTATACTCATCTTTATCTTTCCTCCTATTTTATTTTTTCTATCTTCAATTCTTTTTAAAGCTTCTTTGAGTCCACCTTTTCGACTTTCTTTCATAAACTCTTCGTATTTATTGTTAGCTATTTCAAACATTTGTCACCTACTTTTATCAATAAAACTTAAATTTTAATATTTCCTGCTATTATATCTCCACGCTGTTTGTATTTACCACTAATTTTATGCTTAGGCTTTTTCTTTTTATTGAATCTTCTAGACATATCTATCCTCCCACTCTTTTTCTATAAACAGAAGTCCTCTGCCTTCCATTCTATAATAACAGTTTTGAAATTTACTTTCTTCTTGATTGTATACCATATATCCATATTCATCATCCACTTCTTTACAAATTTCCATTATTTTACCTAGTTGTAGATACTTTTCAGATATTATTAAGTACTGAACTTTGTCGTAATGCTCATAACTTGGGTCTATTTTACATACATGAACACCGTATTTTGGAATAGATTTTATAGTTTCTCTTTTCATATCAACTCCTTTTATTTACCATCTGATATTATATATTTTATATTTCTTATATTTTTCCCATCAACTATTACCTTTACTTCTTCATCTACCTTGAAAACCTTACACCCTATAATGGTTGCATTTTGTTTATATAAAAAAGAGTCTTCGTATTTAACTTCGCTAATGCTTATTGTTTTAAACAATCCATCTGAATCCATTATTACAAATTCAGAATGAGAGCTTCCAGAGTACCCACTAGAACCAATGCCAACTATTCTTCCAACAAAAATACCTTTAGCTAAAGCTAATTGTCCAAACATAAACAAACCTAATAAAATTTTCTTCATTATTTCCTCCTCATTGTGTTAAAACTTTGATTTTATTCGCTTTATCGCTCCATCTTTTTTATTGTCTTCTGCATTCTTATTTTTGTAGGTATTTTTTTAAATATATCTTTAGAAAACTGCACTTTGTCTGTTAGTCTTCTTATTAAGTCTTCTGCATGACCGATAGCTTTTTTGGTAGGCCTTACCGTTGCAATAACCTCATCTTCTGTTTCAACATAGTCAACAATACATTTGTCGCTTAACTCGTCTCTATATAAAGTAAGGTATGACAATATGTGTAAACGTGCTCTACAGTATGCATAAGCTAGTCTGTTTGAATAAAAATCGTAATCATCATAAATTCCACCTTCATAAACATTCCACAAACTTTCTATTTCTTTATGTATTGAACAATACAAATAGCTATGAGCATTTTCAATCAAAGTATTGCCAGAACAGTGATTTTCAATCACATCTCTTGGATATCTATACTCTCTATGTAAATATGACTCCATTCTACTTATTTCTTCTTCTAAACTTACTCTTACTTCTTTTTCTTTAAATGTATATTTTTCAAATCCACTCTCTTTATGGCCGTATTTCATTACATTTCATCCTCCTATTTAATTTAATTCTTCAAAAAACTTTACAACATTATTCCACGAGTAAAATTCTTTTATATTCTCAAACCAAGTGTTACCTCCCATATCGCTTTCTTCTCTTCCTATGTCATATCTATTTTTATCCATAATCTTAGTTACAATTATATTATATTTAAAAGCTTTAATTTTAAATATTATCTCCATTCCATCTTCGACTGTTTTTCTATGGTGTGATTTCAATTTCATATCTACATCCTCCTTGATTTGTTATAACACAAGTATAACATTTATGTAAAAGTTTGTCAATATTTATTTTAAAAAATTTTAATAAATAAAAAAGAGTGCTATTTAGCACTCTCGTGATGAAACTCAACTTTTATTTATAATTTCTTATTACAACCTCTATGTCTTTTACTTTATTTTTCTTTTGATAGTTTGAGTTATTATAGTCTAAGTCCATGTACGTTATTGAGAACCCATTTTTTATAGCCCAATCTTCTAAAGTTGTATTTACAGCCAAGTTATTGGATAATGCAAATCTAACACCTTGTTTGTCTAAATTTTCACACAATTCTCTCATCTTTTCTTCTAATTGGAAATTCCAACCCTTAAATCCCCTTTTCCCATCGTTGTAATTCCCGATAGAGCCATAATAAGGTGGGTCTAGATATACAAAATCATTTTTGTCAAAATCTGAAAAGTCAAAATCTTCAAATGATTTATTTGTAAACACTATATCCATTTTGTCTAATCTATCTTTTGCTAACCTAAGTTTGCTTTCAGTTGTATATCCAAAGCAACTTTTATGGTGTCCAAAACTAGAGTTGTATTCATGGTTAGAATTAAATCTAAACTGGTTGTTAAAAGAAAAAGCCATTAAGATGTAAAGATGAATCCAATTTTTTCTTTCTCCTGTATTATACTTGTCTCTATATTTCTCAAATGCTGTTTTGTCAACCTTATTAAGATTGTTCTCTGTTACTTCTTTTTTTTAGTTTATCGACAAGCACATCTATATCTTCTTCTGATTTAATACCTTCTAATATTTGAGAGATATAAGGTATTATCTCATTATATATGTGATGTTCTGCGTTGGCATTTAAAGAAACTACTCCACTTCCTCCAAATAGGTCTACAAGTACCGATATTTTACTTGGAAACAAATCTATTAATTTCTCTATTATTTTTGTTTTGTTACCATTATAATTTATTGGCGATTTAATTACTTTCATTATATTCTCCTTTTATTTTTTATTAATAAAATCTTTCTTTTAATTATTCATCATCTTTGTCAATATAGTCTATATTTACCTCTAATTTCAAACCAGTCTTTCTTTCAAATGCTCTAGCATACTCTATAAGTTCACATACATTTTTAGTTAAATCTTCATCGTCATAAATATATGGAAAACTACTAAACTCTTCATTCTCAAACCCTCCATGTACTATACTATCTAGAAGTGCAACAACGCTACATAAGTACAGAAATCTTTTTCTTCCTATCTTTCTAGGGTTTTTCATAACAACCTCCTTTTAAAATATTCCTTTTATCTTTGCAAATAATATTCCATTTCCCAATCATCATGTTCTACTATATCTGTTGTATCTTGGAATTTATCTAACCCCTTTTTTCTATCTTCTATTATTTTTATATACGCCTCTTCATCTACTATAAATTTTTTCGTATTTTTACATTCAATATAAGCAGATAAAAAATATAACATGTAAAAAATAAATAAACTAATTATAACTATCACCACAACCTCCTTATAAAATTCATTTTATTATTTCTTACATCCTATAAATTCTCCATAATGTAGACTTGTAGGTATTTGTTTAAGTATGTGATTCTTACCCTTGCACACTCTGTTTACCAAGCAAGATTGAAGGTGACACTTGTCACACTCTTTTGGAAAATCTGACTTTTCAATCTTGTAAATACTATATCCTCTAATGTAAAAACTGCCACATTCTAACTTTTGTTCTATTTTTACTTCATCTAAATATTCTGATTTCAAAGTCACACTTAAACCATTACCAGCAAACTTTAAAACCACAAAATCGTCGACAAGACGCCCTAATAACAATACTGACTCTTCTCCTAATGTAACCAACGTTCCACTACATATGTTAACTTTTGACGAACGTAAAAATTCTAACCCTTTTTCATTTATATTATACCACTTATACATATCAATCTATATTCCCTATATAAAAATAGTCATCATCTTCTTTTATCTCATCTATAACTTGTGTATATCCATAATAGTCATACATTCGTGGAATCTGAATTATCTTACTTTTATCATCTATGTTTTTAAGTCTATCTATTAATTCTTGTACAGTCATATACTTTCTCCTCTTATTTATATTTTTCATTAATTAAATTTATTCTATCTATCATCATATTAAGAATCCAATCGCATACTATTATGTAATTATTTGTGCCACAAGTAACATATAATTTTCTACCATTAAAAGCACCATCTCCTCCAAATTTAAAATCAAACATCTTGTAGTGATGGAAATTTAACTCTTCATCTTTTAATAAATAAGGTATTCTGTCATCTATATGCGTAATAATTACGGCATATAATTCTTGATGTGGACTTACATCTTTTAATACTCTCTCATAATGAATTTCTATCGGTAATTTATCATAAGTTTTAGTTTCTTTTATCATTTTGTTCATTAATTTCCTCCTCACTTTTCTCGTCCACTTCAACTTTCTCTTGAATCAACTCTCCAAAAAAATTATGTATAGATTTTACTTTTTTCATTAAATTCTCTTCCGACATTGATGTTATGACAAGAATGTCGTTTTCTGTGTAAAAATACACCTTATTTTTGTCAAGTTCATCCAATCTACCTTCTACATACATAAACACTTCTTCATCTTTAGTCTTGTACAAAAACCCATTCCCACGAGATTCTTTTACCACTTCTTCCAATTCACTGCTAGATTTATCAAAACCTTTGTCTGAAACCAAAATTTGATAAACAATATTCCCATTCAACTCTTTGAATTTATTATCTAACTCCTTTTGTTCTTTAGTTATTTTAGGCTTTTTTATCATTTCCTACCTCTCCTCATAAAATCTTCGTTTTAATCCACAAAATCTATATCCTCATCACACATGTCATTAGTACATAACAATATACAATCTCTAAATTCAGCTACTAAACTAACTACTTCCTCTCCTTCAAGATTAGGACACATAAATTCAACTTCAAGGTGTTTGTTTTCAACCTTTTCCAATTTTTCAATAAGTTCTAAAACTGTCATATTAACCTCCTTATTAAAACCTCTGTTTTATTTTACACACATCCTTTGAAATCCTTTTCCTTTTCGACTTTCTTAACAAATTTATCAAAATCAGAGTCAAAATCTATTGTACTCCTAGTTGTTTTACCACCGTTGTAGTTATAAATATCTATATCTAAGAAATATACTGAGTCATTATCTTCTTTTGTTTTCCCTAATGTATATCTTCCAATGTGTATTTCTTTATATTTATCTAATATATCTTTTAAATCATATAATCCTTTCACTTTCGCCTCCTAATTATTAAATATTACTAACATAACACCTTCCTCTTCTATCACTTCCTTGAAATCATACACACAATCTATGTATTTCATCCTATCCATAAATTCGATTGGTAGGTTTTCATCATATTTATTTAACATTTTTTTAAATTCTTTTACTGTCATACAACCTCCTTCTAAGGTTTAATTTTTATCTATACTATTTTAAATCTATCTAAATTGTAATATCCAACTTCTTCCATATCGTTAACAATACATATATTTCTTATTTTTTCATTATGTATTATTTCACCATTAGACTCATAAGTTTTTCCTTGTTTTATATTAAACACACCTTTGTCGTTTATACACAATAATATTAACTTAGGTTTTAAAATATCTCCTATACCCCACGACTCTTTTACAATTTGCATTCCACTTGACAACTTTGGCTTTTCCATTATTTTCCACCCTCCTTAAAATATTAAATCAAAATAATCTATAACTCCACCATCTTCTTCACAAAAATATATTATTCCATTTTCAACAACGTGATAAGAACAATCTAGCTCACAATCTGTGGTGTCCTTGATTGTATCATAATTCCATTCATTTCCATCTTGGTCATAAAAATGTACTATCATCTTTCCTCCTTTATTTTAAATCTTTAACTAACTTATCACTATCCCAACTTAAAGGAAAGAATCCCCATTGCTCGTCTGCAAAACCTTCTTCACTAAAAGAGCCATCTCTATGACCATCTCCATCAAACAAAACCCATTTAACTTCAGAAGGTTTTAATATCTTTTCATATACTAAAATACCTAACATATTAATTATAGTGTCTTGCTCTGTTTTAATTCTAATATCATTATTATTTGATTTTATAAGTTTTGTTAAATTTTCCTGCATTCTCTTTTCACTACCTATAAATTCTATTCCATTTATTTTCTTTATTTGGTTTAAGTCGTCACAACAATATACAGTTATCATTTTACTACCTCCTTATATTCTTAACATACCTTTCTCTGCCATCTCTTTTATTTTCAACGCTAGTTTATCCCACTCTTCAAAAGTACACATTTCTTCAAACCAACTATGTCCAGTAAAATCACTATACTCTCTTATTGAGAAAGCATATCCATTCCAAGATTTTATAATTTGATATTCTTCTGTGTTCATATAAAATGATATTCCAAAGCCATCGTCAACTGTCTTTTTATGGTGTATTTTTAATTTCATTCCTGCCTCCCGTGTTAAAATATATCTTTTATTCGTAATATTCTTTTTCTACGATTGTTTTGCATTCGTTACAAGTTTTAGACTGGTCACACCTATCCTTGCCTTTGTCACACCTGTTTTTGCAAACATATTGCCAAAACTCATACCATTCAATATCTCCATCAATATCTTCAAAATCCTTTGGGTTTGGAACTATCACAAAACCACCTCCTTTTTATAAATACATATTAACACGCATACAATATTTTGTCAATCTTTTTTTAAATTATTTTTAACAAAAATAAAAAAGACCACATAGGTCTATTCTAGTTCTTTTTGTTCACTCATAATTTTAGTTAAATCTTGTATATTGTTCATAATCGCTTGGGTTATAAAACTAGATTTAATTCCATTAGCTCTACGTAGGTTATTTACAACTATATCTATTGTTGCACATATATCTGATGATAAATATATTGAACCATTGTAATTACAACTTCTCCTGCCATCGACAATAATCGAATCTGACTCAATTTTCACATGTTTAGTTATAGCCAAGGCTTCTATTATCTTACTCTTAGAAACTTTTATATTCTCATCTACCAAAAAACTTATCCATTTTTCAAAATTAGTGTAATTCCTACCATTTATTTTTAAGTAAAATGGTTTTAAAACCTCATCTTCTCTATCCTTTTTTAATTTTACTAATCCCTTTATAACCTCATCAATTTCATTAAGCATATTTCAAATATTCGGACAGTGCTTTTATTTCTAAATCTCGTTTGTTTAAATGTGGATATTTTTTCTTCATCATAGAATAAATTCGCTTATACTCTTGGAGTTCTTTGGATTCAAAATCTTTTTTATAAATATCTATGGTTGAAAACTCTGCTTCTCCCCAAAATTTAGACTTTATTTCTTGTAAGAATTTAAAATCCTCTTCATTCCCAACGTCTTTATTATCTGGATGTAGCATTTTAGCCACTTGTTTATACGATTTAGTTTTTAAATAAGACAGCCGAAACTCCTCCTTTTTGTCTTCTCGTATTTGTGGTTTTTCTTCAAATTCCTTTCTTATATATTCTAACACTATTATCTGCCTTTTTTTAGGCAACAAGATTAATATATCCAAGCTCGAATCCTTAGAGTTTATCTCCTGTTCTATATTTAAGTTATTTTTTGTTGCTAAATTTAAAGCGTATTTGCTCATATCTCCATTGCTTTTTGGCGAATAAGCTACGTTTAATATATCTTTTATCCTCAACTCTAATTCATCTCCCTTTTTATTAATCTATGGTAATAATACCACATTTTTTATAAAAAATCAATTAGGGAAATAAAAAAGACCCAAATTGGGTCTTAGGTTTATTATTTTAATTTTCAAAACCCTCTCTATTTGGTGGTTTTCGTTTTGACAATTGGTAATAAAATGAACACTTTATCTATTTATATAAACACAACCTTCTTCAACCTCTACTTCTAGCTCAAACAATAGTTCTAAGTCCCAATTTCCACTCATAATTGATAGGTCATTGCATTCTCTACATAAATAATTTATACCACCTATACATTTATCTAAAAACCTACCTCTCCACTCATCTTCTTTGTGGTACTCTTTGGATTCGTTTAACTCTTTTACTATTTTATCTATAATTATATTTACTTCATCCCATTCTTTTCCTGTTATATCTACTATTTTTCTTTTATATGGGAATTTTATATCGTCATCAAAATTTACTTTTACAACCATAAAGTCTTTTTTCATTATCATACCTCCACTTCAAACGTATTTAAAAAGTTATTTTTATCCAAATACCATTCTTTATCTCTCTTTACACTTTCGTCAACCAATTTACCTAACCACTTTAATTTGTCTGCTTGATGTTCTTCCCAACCTTTTTCGTTATTAATATATTTGTAACAATTTTCAGCAGTCCACATAGCACCATTTGAACAAGGTGGAGCTACTATAGAAAACATACCTTCATCTGTAAATATTAAAGTTCCTGTAATTTTCATTAAAACGCCTCCTTAAAAGTCTATTATATCTTGAGTTTTATTTTCATAATCTATCTCAACTAGAACTGCACATATTTCAAACTTATTCTTGTCCTCTTTTATCCACTCATTTATCCTATTTTTATATAATTCTGCTACTGACTTGTGTTTAATCCACATAGCTCTTGTTATATCTCCCATTGCAGACCTAGTTCTAAACCCTTTGTCTTTTACAAACTCTCCAATTTCCATTAAATAAGTATCTTCTCCTTGTACCAACAGCCAAGTTACACCTATTTTTGACACTACTTTATCTTCTTTTATACTAAAACAATTATCATGCAATTTAATATTTCTAGAAAATTCATACTCTTTTTCTAGTCCTTCTTCACTTAAAAATATCTTACCACTTTCAAATTCTATAATTGAGTTTATTTCAGCACTTAGTGGGTAGTCGCATTCATAATCTGTTCTATAACATCTTGGGTCAAAATCTTTTTTATATTGCTTACTACGTCTTTTTTCAATTAGTCTCAACATTCTAATAAGGCCACCTAATTTCACTTTATCATCTCCTTCACTTTCTCAATATGTTCATCTGACATTTTAGTACCAAGTGCGTTTATTTCTAAAAACAACTCTATTTTCTCTTGTAATGTCAAATCGGTTTGATTCCATTTTTCTATTCTAGTATAATTAACTTTATGTCCAACTATGAAATTAAAATCTTTTGGATTTAAGTCTTTCATGTACATTCCATTTTCAAGTGGGAATTTATTAGTCATAAAGTCAAAAACCGTAGACAAGCGTTGTTTTCCATCTACGCATTCATATCTACCAACTCTATCTATTGCAGACCAGTTTAATATTATCGTTGGCGATATACTAGCTTTATCTTCAAATAACGCTTTTATATACTCTTGCTTTTGCTTCAAACTCCATACAAAGCCTCTTTGATAGGGCACATCTAATATCAACTCTCCTGCTAGGTAGTCTTCATACATATACGACAAACTAGTTGACATAGTTGGTGTTCTTTTTATAATTTTATCCCATTTAGACTCTTGTCTTAACTCTTTTATATTGTCGTCAAAAGGTGTGTCTTTTAACTCCCATGTATAAAATGTAATATAGTCGTCTTTGTGCCAACCTTTAGCATAATCCCTGCTGTTCTCGTGCCATTGTTCTCCTTTACATATTACCTCATTTTCTTTCTCTCTATATCCCAACACTTCTAAATTTCTAAAATAGTTTCTAGCACTATAAACCTTTTGACCTATTTTAAACTTATTCACAACATCCTCCTGTTAAAACTATTATTTTATTAATTTACTATGTACTTCGTATTTATACTTATCATCTTTCGATTTGTAGACGTACATCTTTGTTATATCTGCCAACATTATATCATCTTTAAATATACATGTACCAATATATAGGCTAATAAACTCGCCTTTAGAATTTACACAAATTAATCTTGTGCTATACCCCCCACCTGTATCAGTTATTCCTATAACCTTACCTATAAATTCTTTTGCAAATATTATATTAGATAGTAGAAGTATTCCTAAAATTATCTTCTTCATTTAACCCTCCTTTATGAATACTTCCTAATAATTGCCATTACGGCCACATAAGACCTAATACCATGGAGTAGATGATAAGTTTTATGTTCGAAATTTTCATCTATTTTTATAGCTTTAAATGCTATCCCTTCTTTTTCATCGTTACACTTTAGGGTTTTCTCTATTTCTTCTAAAGTCTCATTTAACTCTATTAAGAATAAAGAATTTCTTTCAGTAGATGTTCCAGAAGAAACTAATTTATTTACATACACCACTTCCATTTTATGTAGGCATATATTGTAATCTATATTAGTTTCTTCTAGCATTTCTCTTTTCAGTGACATCAAGGTATTCTCTCCGTTATCTACATATCCACCAAACAAATTTATATGTTCGCTGTTCACAGATGCTCTATATTGACTTGCAAATATTGCATATTTATCTTTGGTTACTAGTGCAAAGTTTACACTATCTGGCATCTCCAATACTTGAAACCCATTTTCTAATGTCTTGATTTTACTATCTAAGAATCCCATTTTTCCTCCTTTATCAACTATTATTTTGTTCAGACCCCATATATCCAATCAAAATCACGTTTTCTATCTTCATCATTTAACTTAAACCATTGGTGCGTATCTGAGCTATAGTTCCCTATGATTGGCTCTCCATATTCTTTTCCTAAGCAATTCGCCAACCATTCATGTACAGCATCATCTACGTAAATATCTCCTTTTTCTTTTTCATAAAACTTAGCACACAATATTCTTCCGTCTTTTTTAATAAGTAAAGCCATATATTCTCCCTATAACTCTGTTATGTCTACATTTACTCTTTCTATATTCTCTAACTTTTTAAACCTTATATGTAGATATTCTATTATCTCTTCATGATACATGTCTATGAAACTTCCTAAGCTTATAGTAGACACCCAATCGTGAAATGACTTTGTCTCTCTTTTAAACTCCTTTATTAACTCTTCATCGCCTTTGACATCTTTTGAAAATTTTAGGTAACATATTTCTTCTCTATTATTCTTATGTATACTTTTCAACTCATTGATAACCATTTCTTCTGTTATAACTTCATCTGACTCTACAATCAAACTATACCTATTTTCATATTCACATAAATTTATTTCATACAACATACCTTCCTCCTTAATACTTTATTCCTAACAATTTCGCCATTAATACTACACTTGGTGCAAATAATAAAAATAGGCTTGTTACAATTAATGTTATTATAGATATTATTGTCATTATCTTAAGTTTCTTTTGGGTTGAAATATCATGTTTTTGTCTTTCAAACACGTAAGCAACTCCAAATGTAAGCATAAAACCAACTGAACCTCCATTTAGAAAATAAATAAATGTAGATATATTATCGTAAACCTCTAGCAAATATCTCTTATCCATGGTAACCTCCTAACTTTTCTACAATTTTAGCTAATAAATATAACAAAGCTATAATTATTAATATCCAATAAATCCCATTTCCATAATCTACATATTTCATCATAACTTACCTATAATAGAATTTAACAACTTTCCTTGAAACTCCATTTGCTTAGTATATTTATCATCTAAATCATTTTCCAACATATTAATAACTATATTTAGAATGTTAATCTTTCCTCTAAGATATCCTAATTCTTCATAATATTCATCTGTAGATTCAAATTCTTCTTTTATTTGAAAAAAGGTCATGTCCCTAAGTATTATTAGCCTATTTTCTACATTAAACCTCATGTCATATAATTTAGTTAACATATACACCTCCTATAAACTTTTTAACTTATTTTCTATATCGTTAAGCTCTATATCTAATTCTTCTAAACGCTTTTTGTTTGACTTTATAGATTCTTCAGCTCGTTTAATTTCATAATTACAAGTCCACTTTGATTTGTTTATTTCATATTGAATTTTTATTAAATCTGCATACTCTTTTATATCTTTATCTCCAACATAGTGCATTGTCTCCAATTGTAGTTTGCAAGACTCCATCGTTTTGATATAGCACCATTCATAATTACTATATTTCCCATCAAATGGTTTTATAAACCACCAACCATCTTCAAGCTCTATTTTATAACTACCACCACTAAACTCTATATGTTTTACTCCTTTTATATTTCCAGCTTCTTCCAAAAACTTATCTCTTGTAATTTTAGCCATCTATTTCCTCCTAAACTTATTTTATAAACTAAGTATAAACCACTTTTGTCAATTTGTCAAGCTAAATTTTTACTAATTTATTATCAGACCAATCTCTGGTGAACCTCTTAGGCATTTTTAAACCATCGTGTAACACAAAAATCTCCTCTTTATCTTCAGATAACAAAGTCTTAATAACTTGAAACCTCTTTGTGTTCCTCACAAACTCTCCAAAAACCCACTTCGAACTCAAGCTCAACTTTCCAAAATGCTCCCAGTTTATTAAGTCTTTTGTTAAAACAACGTATTTAATTGCCATTTTTATCACTCCCTGTTTGTTTATTTTACATAAATACATCTTATCACACTTTGTAATGTGTGTCAAGATTTATTTTATTTATTTACAAAAAGAAATATAATAAATAAAAAACGAGGATTTTACTCCTCGTCTTCTTTGTGTGCAAATAAATTTTCTAATCCCTTTAACAATTCCTCTTCTGTCAAATCTTCAAACCTAAATTCCATACCTACCACGCTCCTAATATTTTCTCTATTTGTTCCATAGAAACTAAAACCTTTCCAAATACTTCTTTGTGCTGATATTCTCTTAATGAAACTTCAATATAAAAACCAACAGTCGTAATTTTAATATCTTTTATTGAATACTCAAATTCCTCGTTCTTAGGATTCATTTCTTCTACCACATACTTTTTAACTAACATCTTTAACTCTTTTGACTCTAAAAATTGTTGCACTCTTAATATATCTCTATATGTCATATATATCATCTCCCGATTCCTTTATAACACAATGATACACCAAGAGTGCTAATTTGTCAAGATTTATTTTTTAATTTTATAAATAGTATTTGATTTTGACCCAAATATTGCAAACAAGATTACATACGCAACTGTTAGTTGCCAAAAATTTAATGGAATAGTTGGGAATACAAATAGCGACACCCAACTTAATGCCATAGCTGGTAAACTAACAACCACAATAATCAGTAAAACTAACGACATTATAACACCTAATTTAAATAATAAATTCATTTTCACACTCCTATTGATATCTTGCTTTTATTAATATATTTCCAATATACTCTTGAGATTTTGTATCTGAAGGTACATCTAAGGATATTTTAATTGGTTCTGCTGAAACAAAATCATCTGAGTCTAATCTCATAGTATGTGTTTGGTAATTTTCGACCACAGCAGTGATTGAGCTGACACCATCAACACCTTTCATTTCTAGTTCACCATTTTCACCTATTCCCATAAATCCTATTGCAACAGTTTCTCCTACATTTCCCTTTATAGAATATTTACCTTTTCTGTCGTACGAACTTCCTTTGGCTATATTTCCAAAGTTTACATGCTCATCAATTCTAACAGTTAATGTGTCTAAAACTCTCGCTCTAACATTCATCGTTTCTTCCACATTTGCTAATGTTGTTACAGATAGTAACGCTCCAAGTAGTAATAATTTTTTAATTTTAACCAACTCTTTATAATTCAAATTTAAATATAATATCATACACAAACTTTCCTTTGAGATTAATAACTGTAATGCCATATTCATTTAGATAAAATTTATTATTATCTTTATCTCTAAGCGCACCTTTTATCCATTTTACAACATCACGATTTGTCATATCCCAAATTCCAGTCCCATACATTTCTTGCCACACTAAATCTACTCCACCATTATTATCTGACTCTAAAATAGACTCAACCATTCCAATTGTATCTTTATGTAAATTGATTACTTTTTTAGCTCCTTCTCTAGATATTTCATGATGTCTTACTGCACAAACTTCTTTAATTCTATCTTCTTCATTTTTACCGTCTACATAGATTACGTAACCCTTGTATTCATCAGTAATCAAATTATAGTTTGTATAAACCCTAATGTCATCTCCATGTGTAAGCTTTGCATATCCTAACATGTCAATTCTTCTTTGGAATAATTTCATTAAACCACTCTCCTTATATATATTTTTCTAAGATTTCTCTTTTATTAAACTCAGCACCATTTTCCAATACCAATTCATGCAACTCTTTTAATTTATCACCTATTTCTTTTCCGACATAACCTTTTGCCATCAAATCATTTCCATTTATTTTTAAGTCAGTTATTTTCAAACAAGGCTCTTCTTTTGTTATTTCATGGAAAATTATTTTCATATTATCTAATGGCTTGAAATTATAAGGTGGCATAGATGCTATAATATCTGCCTCCATTAAAGAAAATAATAATTGCATATTATCAATTCCAACATTATTCACTAATTTTCTCATAGCCTTTGGAGTTTGTCTATGAGATTTATTCATATGATTTGCAACTAATTTACATACTATATCAATAGTCTTGTTGTCAAATTTCAACTCTCTAAGAAGTTGCTCTGTAATTTCAGTACCAACTTTATCATGGTTATAAAAATGACCCTCGTGCTTTTCATCTATTGTAAAACACTGTGGCTTTCCTATATCATGAAATAAAGCTGATAATCTTAACTCCAAAATAGGTTGGCAACATTGCACAGAATAGAACATATGTCCAATCAAATCTCTGTTGTGATGTTTATTTAGTTGGTTAATTTTATACTCTTTTATGTTAGGTATAATAAATTCCATTAACCCTAGTTCAGTCAAAGAGTCTAAACCTATCATAACTTTATCAGATAATAATATTTTTATAAATTCGTCTCTAATTCTTTCTTTGGATAGATTTGAAATTAATTCCTTATTTTCAGTTACAAAATTCTTAACTTCATAATATTCTCTAGTTGAAGGTGTAATGCCTTTTTGAGATAAAAACCTAACATATCTAAATGCTCTTAATGGGTCTTCTTTTATTCTCTCACTAGCTTCTCCAACAAATCTAATTGAGTTTGTTAATAAGTCCGAAATCCACTCTTCACAAACTGTTATTAAATTCTCACCATCATAAGCTACTGCATTGAAGGTAAAATCCCTTCTAGTTAGGTCGTCAGATAATTTAGATGTAAATTCTACTTCTTGCTCACGTCTATCTTGAGACACGCCAATATCTCTTCTAAACTTCGCGATTTCATAGTGGATACCATCTATTTTTATCTGAATAATACCAAAAGATTTTCCTATTTCTTTAGGAGAATAATCTTTAAATATTTCTAATAATTTGTCATATTCTATGTCAGTAGTGAAATCATAGTCCTTTGGCTCTATTCCTAGAAAATGATTTCGTATTGCTCCACCAACTACAAATCCTTGTCCGTATTGTTGTAATGTTTTTAATACAAACTCTACATCTTTTGGCAAGTCTATTTTATATTTTCTCTCAACTACCTCTTTCATTATTCCTCCTTTAATAATTCACTTATTCTTAACATAGTATCATATTTTACTTTTCTATGATTGTTCCAAAGTTTTAAAGCTGTTGAGTGACAAAATTCTCTTTCTTCTTGTTCTTTTAATTTTTCATAAGAATAACATCTTACGTTACCATTTTTATCTCCAACATCGCCACTTCTTTCAAACCCATCTATTTCAAACTCATATATAGCCGTTCCACATTGAACTTCAAAATATCTTCTTTTTAACTTTGTTACAACTCCATCTCTTTTAATTCTATTTAAATTAGATATTACCACTACCTCTAAACCTTCTTTTATAACCATATTTCTCCTCCTTTTAAGTTTCTAAAATAAGTATAACACATATTTTAAATACTGTCAAGAATTTCTTTTTAAAAATAAAAAAGAAGAGATTATCTCTCTTCTTCAATTAAGTCGCATAAGTACGACCTTTCTTCATCTGAAATATGTTTGTCTAGAAAATCTCCTATTGAATTATCTTTTATATCATAATTTTTAAGCACAGATAAAAGGCTGATTTTATCATCGTTTTTTATGTATTCTTTAATGAATTTAGCCATTTTTCTACTAGAAATCGTCTTTACTTTATCCATCTTACTTACCAGAAGCTCCAAATCCTTCAGTACCTCTGTTTGACTCAGATAACTTATCAACAAACTCTATTGACTCTGGTTTAAATTTAACAACTTCATTAAAAGCTATTTGACCAATTCTATCTCCTCTTTTAATTACCACTGCATCAACTCCATCATTTACCATAATGATATTACATTCCCCAATATATTCATTGTCGATAGTGCCTAGCTTAACATTTGAATTTTCTTTTAAAGACATACCACTTCTTCCTCTTGCTTGTGCTTCTAAAACCTTATAATAACTTCCACAATCAATTGGTTTTGGTAATTCTAAATATACACCAGTATGAATCATCACAGTTTCTTGTGGTTTTATAATAAATTTTTCTCCTTCTTCTAAACTTGCACCTGCTTCAACTTCATGTTTGTGCTCATCATAATTATAAACCACCCTTGAATATCCTACTGCACACACGTCATAACACGAATCAAATTCCTTATTTGTTTTGAATACTCCACCATTTGTTAATTTAACTTTTAATTTCACTAATAATCATCTCCTATATATTTTTTTTATCTTATTAATTCGTAATAATTACATACATTGTCTAATAAATTTACTACTGTGGAAATTCCGATTGCTCCAATTTTATTAGAGTAGAACACATTTGTCGTACCATTAACTTCTAATTCTGTATCTAACTTTCCATTTTCATCAAATACAATTCCCACATTCAAAACATATACTATCTTATTGTTTGATAAATCATATTCACACACAGTTCCTTTAACTCCACTTGCTAATATTACTATGTCAGCTTGTTTTAACGCTGAAAACTTCATAGTTTTATCGCTTACAGAATTTAAACCTGTTACAGTTGCACCTTCATTTGTAGCCATAATTATAAATGGTTTTCCAACCAACTTACCTCTTGAGCCAACTACAACTATGTTTTTACCCCTCAAGTCTAAATTTAAGCCATCTTCGGATTTAATATAATTCAATATTCCTTTTGGAGTACATGGTGCAAAAGTATAATCTCCATCACACACTTCTGATAAATTGAAAAATCCATCCATGTCTAACTCTTTGTGATGCTTCATGATTTTCATATAATATTCTTCAAACTCTTTTCTTGAAGGCAATTGAAATATCATAGGAATATTATTAGCTATTGAGTCTGTAATCCAAAATTTTAATTGTTCAATTGTGGCAACTTTTATAACCTCAACTTTAATTCCACAATCAGTTCCATGTGTAACTTTTGACTTTAAATAACTTTGACACTCTGGGAATTGGTCGTCAGTTATTATCCTTAATACAACTTCTTTTATACCTTTTTCAATCTGAATTTTCTTTATTCTATCAGCTATTTTCTGCTTTCTTTTAGCGTGATATGGTTTCATATCTAATACTGGCATTTATTCTCCTCCTATGTTATCTAGATAAAAATTGCCTTTGCAATTCCTAAACTCATGAGATGTTTGTTTGTAATCTATGACCACCATGTTCGACAACTGTTCGTCTATAACGTTTTTATTATCCGTATATTTTCTAACAAACTTAAATATATCTTCCTCGTTTCCAATCATAACCAAAGAACGCATAGCCAATACACTTCTCAGATAATTATACGATACATACAGCTCTCCTTCGTGTTCTTTTACAAACTTTTTATCCTCGTGTGGTACATATTTATTATTAACCTTTTTCAAAACTCCTCTTTGAAACAAAAATTGCTTCATACCAGATTTGTCTAGGTACAAAAATTCTTTTTGAACTCTGCAAAAATCACTCAAATTTAAAAATTGTTCATCTATTCTTCTTATATTATTAGCATCTTTTAATTTGTTTTTTATTGTCAGATTCTCATTTTCTAAAATTTCAATTTTTCTTTGAAAATATTCTCTAACTTTGTTTTCAGCTAACAAAACTTCTGCTTCTATTATTTTAGATATTGTGTTTAACGACTCCTTCATTTCTCCTCCTTAAAAATCAAACGGGTCTACTCCATTTGCAGTATCTTTTTCTATACTCCAATAGTGCTGTTTAACCTTTTCTCTAGGGTTTCCTTTATAGTCCCAGAAAAACTCTTTTATTTCTTGTAGCACTTTAAACGACTTTTCATCTCCAAATTCTGAATCTGGATGTAAAATCTTTGCAACTTGCTTATAAGTCTTTTCTCTCATATCTGCAATGGTTATACTTTTCTCCATTACAACAATCTTTTTTTCATAACTATTAACAAAAGAAAGCATTTCTTTCTTAGATATATTTTCAGAAAATTCTTCTCCATCTATATTATATTTTAATCTGCTGATTCTCGTTATCAAAAGTCCTTTTATTTCGATAGACTCACCAATTTCCATTTTTATATCTAACATTCCACGCCTCCTTTGTCTGTTTTACATTAAAAGTATATCACACATTTTAAACTATGTCAAGCATTATTTGTAAAAATAAATAAAAAAGAGAAGAAATTAATCTTCTCTCAAATTTACTCTACTATTTCAACTTCATTCTCTTGTTCTATTTCTTCTCTGCACAGCTCTGCTACCATATCAATCACACCATAATGGTTTGCTACTTGCAACATCGCTGACACAAACTCTTGTTTTCCATTTCCACTTTGCACATTTTTACTAACATCTTCGTACAGCTTAGATAGGTACTCAACTAAATCTTCTTTACTTGCTAACAAAGTTGCTTTGTCATCAATTAATTTCGACTTATTTAGTTGTGACAAGATTGCTGTTATCATATGCTGACTATGCTCTCTTATATACAACTCCTCTAATTTCTTCTCTTTCATTTGCGACTTTCTTAAATTTTTAGATTTTCTCATTACTTTCTCCTTGTGTATTTATATTTTCTCTAACAAATATGTTAGCATTTTCAACATTAATTAATTCTAATATTACTTTTGCAACTCTATCTTCTGTGAAAACCAACGATTCATTTTTATCTTCGTTCCATGTGCACTTCACACCTTCTCCATCAACAGAAAACTTTTTTAACGAGTACATTTTTCCATCATCAAATCTCTTATTTATTACTAAGTTTTTCAATTCTCCTTACCTCCATTTCCACTTTTCTTTGCTTCCATTTTTTATAAGTTGAAGCTCCTTTTGTAGAGTTCCAAAATATTTTATAAATCTTCCAATCTAAATCTCCTTCGACCTTAACTTTGGTGAGCCAATTACTATGATATCTTATTTTTGACATGTATATAATATACGTTACATACGCACTATGTTTGCCACTTTTATAATCTATTTTACACCCAAGTTGGTCTTCGAAGTATTCAACTAATTCTTTTGAAACTTTCATAGCCCAAACAACAGTTTGTTTTTCGTATTGAAATTGACTTATGGCATGTTTATTCTTTTTGTAATTATCTAAACCGTAATTAGATTCTATACTCGCTGTATGCTCTAATAATGCTTTCATGTCAATCTCATAAATCTTCCCTTTATATTGTATTTCATGTTGCTGTGGGACTATGTCAAACAATTTATCTAGGCTGTTGTCTATATCTTGACTCGCACATACTAAATTGCTTAACACAATTAAACAGAACAATATTTGTTTCATAAACCACCTCTTTATTATGAAAAGACTCTAAGGAGCGAACAAAGAGTCTTTTCTGAAAATTAAGTTGAGCTTTTAAAAGATAATTTCTTATTATTTATGTATTTTAATTCCTCTACATATTGTTATTATATGTAGGTCTAAATAATCGTACTCTTATCTTTGTCAAGGCTCGTTTGTATCCGACTGTGATATTTGTGTTATCGTAAGATTCTTTAATTATATAGTGAAAAAGAACTACTTGTCGTTTACAAAATAAGTATACCACATATTCAAAAGTGTGTCAACAATTATTTTAAATAAATTAAAAAAGAGAGCCGAAACTCTCTTTAAATTAAATCTCTCTACCTTTTTTGATTTCAATATGTGGTTTGTCCCAACCCCAATCAAATCCAAATTCTATATCGTTTGGATATAATTCGTTTGCCACAGTTTTTATTTTAGAGATTATATCGCCAAAATATTTCTCTGACCAATCATACTGTCCATTTACATATGGTACAATATCTACAGCTCTCACTATTCCATTTGAATCTGGTAGGTGTTTTGAGTTCATAGTTTTAGATGTGCCTTTTGCCACATATTCCTTTTGCTTTTCTATAGTACGTTTTGCCTCAAACACTCCCCAGTCATGATTAAACTCATATCTTCTTATAGTTTCACATATTATATGAACTAATCTATAGTCCACCCCACTTGATAAATTTTTCTTACTTCTGTTTCCTAATTTAACTTTCATAATTTCACTTCCTTATATTTTTACAAAATACTCTTTTCCAGCAGGTTTTACAATAGTAATTATAGTTCCTGTTAACATTCTACCTTCAAAGTTAACATATCCACCCATATTCCCTTCAACATGCTTTAATAACAACGGATTTGTACCTATTTTAGAGCCAGATTTGTCTATGAATTGAATGTACATAGGACTCCCAGCACCAATGTCCATATTTTCTCCAGTATACATTATGTGAAAAACCATATTATCTAGCACATGAGAGCCTAGAATCTCATGAAATCCGTCAATTGGCAAGAAATTGTCTACTGTGAAAAACGCATCAGTTGGAACTATTTTATCCATTTTAAAGATGTACTGTGCTCTCTTTTGTAGTAAGTCATACCCATTCATTATACTGAAATCTATCCAGTTTGGAGAGGCAGGGTCTATTTCTGTGTCTGAATTTCCTAGGTCGCAATACCATGTTCCTTTTTCATTTTTATAAAGATTACCCTCTCTTTTTTCTAATCCGCTTATAAAGTTTTGAATTAACCATAAATCCGTAAACATAGGTCTCATTAAATCAACCTCTTCTTTTATAGCTACTACATCAGCTCCAGCACCTCCACCTTCTGTAGTTGACCCTAATACTGAATCTGTTACTATTAAAACTGAATCCCCGTATACATTTCTAGCAAAAACTTTTGTAGTCGGCTTTTTAAACTTTATATTCTCAAACGCCGTAATAGGCATACCTCTATCTGAGTCTAAAATTGTATCTCCAAAGAATACTTCTGCATATTCTCCATTCTTACACACTGAAAATATTGTAATATTATCTCCAGTTGGCATTGGTATTTCCTTCCATATCTTATTTATATTTTCCGTAGTTATAGCCATTATTTACACCCCTGTATTATAGTATTTGAAATTATTAAAGAACCACTTTCGCTTGTGCATCTAACAAACAATCTTTCTCCACTCTTTAATTCGAAAGATTCCTTATTAAAAGGTGATACATAAATCCTATTCATAAAACTTTGATTCTCTGCGTTCTTAGTTAGCTCTTCGTATGCAATATTAGTTGTATCTGTTGTTTCATCCCTTACAACCTTTATTCCAATTAAAACTTTTTGTATTAAGTCGTCTGTTCCTATAAAAATCATAGCCTTAGCTGTTGGTTTTATAATTGGACAAAGAGTTAGTTTTGAAGGAGCGTTTGTTATCTCAACCCAATCTTCATTTATTTTATATTCTTTCATTATTCACCTCTATTTTTATTTTAAAATAGCACAAAACCCTCTATCTCTAGAGGGTGATATCTATTATTTTTTACGATAATTTTCTGTGTCAAACTCCATTAACCATTGTTCACAACCTACTCTTCTTGCAAAAGCTTTTGTCTCAGCTCCTGTTATTTCATCATTTTCATCTCTCACTTCTACTTCTAATAAAACTAACTCACATTCGTATTTATCTTTAGTCGTAGCTAAAAAGTTCTTTTCTAGTTTGTCAAACTCATTTATCACAATTGCTGACCTAGATTTAACATTTCCAATTACAACTCTTCTATTTTTCTCATCTATATAAAAATCCATTAAATCACCTCTTTTATTATATTTTCAAAATATTTTAATTCGATTTCTGACATCGGAGTGTTTTTTGTAAAACAGTTTATTTTATCAACTATTATAGTACGTCTAATCCTTAATAGTGTCTCAATATCTTTATACACACCATAATAACCTCCAAAAGCCCATAGTCTATACCCATTTTTATTTAATTTTGGGGATACATTCAACACTAAGTTGGCTATAAAATTATTTACTTTTGGGTGTATAAATACACAAGTTGAAGGAGAATATACCTTGTTCTTAACCTTATATTGTAGAATATCTTTATCTAAATCATAACCTTCAATTACATTGGCGTAATACCACACTGCAAAATTCTGAAAATTTAACCACTCCTCACACACTGTTGTGTTTATATAAGATGGATTTTTCTCATGATATCTAGATGAATAACACCGCTTTAACATACCATACCATTTCAAATATGCAAATTTGTCTTTTTTGTGGGTGTAATTACCTACTCCTATAAAACCCATGTTAAGTATAGACTTAGCTAGTTCATCTTTGATACATTTGTTTTTTATCGAAGAGCTATTTACCCTTTTTATATTTCCAGTGTTTATAAATTTCACAACCCTATGTCTCCCTAATTTCTCTAATACAACTATACTTGAACCTTCAGATATACTGAAGACCTCTCCGACCTCATACATAACACATTTCCTCCATTTATTTTATTTATATCACACTATTTGTTAATTAAATTATATTACAAATAGTGTGATTAGTCAATGTTTTTTATTAAAAAAAATATTAAGGCAAAAAACACACTCTAGCACCGATAGACGAGCCAGAATTCGAAGCGACAAAATCCAGATTCAAGCAGAAAGCACCCGCACGAGAAGCATGATGCCAAAGCGCACCGAAACGGCAAATGTTTGTCTGACTACGTCTGTGTGACCAAAAATAATCTGTATAATTTTTAGTTCCCGAGCTTCCAAGCAAATTAGGTATATTGTAAACACTTGCACCTTTTTCAATCGTTTTAAAATAACCTTCCACAAGCTCATTCGAATTAGCTCCCATTAAAGGTGTCGCAGGGTAGTGAGTATGCTCTGATAAAATTCCCATTTTATTAGGCTTGTTTGTGATATAATACCCATCATCCTTAACAAAGAATCCGTCAGCAAAACTCCATATATTTCCATAGAAGTCTTCTATTCCGAATAAACTTATTTGATTTCCATCTACGCCTAAATATCCACTTCTATTTCCAAGTTCCATGGTAGTTCCAACAGTAGCAGATTCACTTTTATTAGTCCATCCATTTCCAATTATCTTCTGTGAATCTAAATCTTGAAACGCTATTTTATATAAAAACTGCACCATAGAAATAACTCCAAAGGTTTCTATGTTCCATCTACTATCTCTACCTTGTCTAGCTGAATCTCTAAACGCTGAAATAGTTTTATTTACAGTAGGTTTTTGTCCAACTATACTTCTTAATTGACCACCTAACTCTACTCCTTTAAACGCTCCATATAAAACATAAGGTCTTACACTTCCATCCTCTCTTAAGAAACATGGGAAAACTTCTGCACCTGTTTCTGGACTAACTGGTTTAACTGGAACTTCTGTAAATATCGAATCTTCTAGTACATCTCCATTCCAAGTTCTTTTATAATAAAAAGCAGGGAAGTGTACCATGATATCATGTCTTGTTTCATCATATACCCAAGGTGCTCCTTCTTTGGTTAATGTGGAATCATCTTCTCCTAACCACATTAATATCTCTGCTGTATCTTTATCAACAACAACTCTTCCGATTTTATTGAATGGGAAAATTCTCTTTTCTCTAAAATCGTTTTTGTAAGATTGACCAATGTCTGGTCTAAAAGGTGTTATTTTCACTATATCACATCTCCTTTATTTAGATAAGTTGTTGTAGTATTTTTCGTACTCAACATACAACTCTCTGTAATTATTTTTTATGTATTCTTTGTTTATACCTTGTAGTGTAAATATTACAAATAAATTTGCCATTAATTCTTTTTCTATAAGAGTGTCTCCCTCTTTGTGAGAGTGAGGATATTTTACTTTCCATCTAGTCGATGTTGTTATAAAATCTTGTAACTCTGTATTTTCATTTGTAGGGATTATTTTAGGTGGAATAGGATATTCTACTTGTAACAATCTTACTAATTTGTCATGTGGAACTAAATGAAAGTCATGAAGTACGTGTCCATACTCATGTAGAAATATTGACACATCTCCTAAATTTTTTAAAAACATAGTATTTCCTACTAATGAACTTCCAGCAGAATTAAATCTAATTCTTATCTCTTGAAGTCCCCATTTTCTAAACTTTCTATTTTCTTCTTGCTTTTTAGTGTATCTTGTAGTACAACCACTCATAAATACCAATATTAGCACTAAAATTGCTTTTTTCATTTTCACCTACCTCTGAAAACCCCCAATTAGAGAGGGTTTTCAAAATCAATTTTGACGATAAAATCGTTATTTTATTAATACCCTATCGCTAACCAACTAGAAGTTCCACTAAACGAAGAAGCACTGACTGTTGTTATATATTGCCATGTTAAAGGGTCTGTATTTAAAGTACCCAGTGTTTCATATCCATAAGTTACAATTGTAAATCCTGTTTCATTTGGATTGTACGCTCCAGACTTCGTTTTATAGATTGGGTCTGCATTTGTTACATGTCCATCTACGAAAACATGAGGTTTGGAAGAAAATGCTATTTGAAATGGAACTCTACCACTTCCACTTGTTGTGTTCCATTGTATAATTAAACCCGTCTTCTTGTCTTTAAACCACCCTGCACCTTTTTCATTTGTGATTGTAGGAAGTATATTTTGTATAGATAAAATATCAGTTTTATTTAAGTCTACTTGTTTAGCTATGTCTGGTATACTTGGTAAATTAGGCATAATTACACCTCCTTATTATCATATCTAAACATAACTTCTGGTCTTTGAACTTGTGGTGCTATGCTTCTTTTTAAAACAACAGCTTCGCTTGGCTTTATTGATTTAATATACATCTTAACTTCTTCCATCTCTACTTCTGTTACACCCAAATCTAATCTAAAATCTTCCTCTATTTCTAACGCTATTCTTTTCTCAGAATTAAAAAATGATTTCTTTTCATTCGCTGTTCTCTGAGCAATAATCACTTCTTTTTCTTCTAAAGTGTACCTCTCAACTTTGACAAACTCTCCATTCACAAAGTCTACTTTTTTATCCCACTCGCAAGAATTCATCATATTTAAAATATTTTGATGCTCTGCTGAATTTATATCTTTTAACACAACCCATTCTGAGAAAACTGTATTCAATCTATTGTCCCCCATTGGAGTAAAAGTTATATTTCCTTCTGTAGTTTTTAACGCAGTGTAAGATATAGTATTTTCTGAACTTACTACTTCCCCACTTACCAAACCTTTAATTGCATTTAAATCCATTTTGTCACCTCTTTTTATTTTTAATAACCTATTGCTAAACATCTAGACCCATTGTTCGCAGTGGCGTTTGTAAAAGATATTGAATTTGTTTGTTGTTGTATTCCTGTTGGATATCCAGTTGTACATGAAATACAAACAGTATATGTATGTGGTGCTGAGAATGCTATGGGTAAAGTTGCAGTTACAAAACTTCCTGCTATGTCTCCAGATTTACCTGCACCAAACCATTGAACTATTAAACCATTTGCCAATTTACACCAACCATCTCCACTTTTAACTATTGTACAGTTTTTATCATCAAACGCTCTAATAAATTCAGTAGATAAATCTGTATCTCCATAAACAGTTCTATAACGTAACCCATCTTTCCCAACTAAAATTTGAGACCTGTGATTTCCTGCTACGTTATTCCTAAATTGCCCTATTTGAAGACAATGTGCTGTAATTCTGTTCAAACTACTACCAGTATCAACAGTTCCATTAAACCAATTGTATGCTAGAGGTGTATAGTCTCTCATAGAATTCAACCCTTTTACCTCTCCAATATCAATATTTTTAGAATTTAATAAAATATCGCTTTTATTTTTGTCTACTTCGCCTTTTAAAGTGGCTATCTTAGTGTTTGGAATTTCATTTAAAAACTTTCCTCCACCAATATCTACTGGGTTTAATTTAGCTGTATTTTCACATTTAACCAAATAATGTCCACCGTCATCTGCATCTGACTCTCCTAATATCTTTATTACATCATCTAATACAATTCTACTTTTCATATCATCGTTAGCTATCAACAAATTCATAGTTGGAAAACAAAATTTAATATGTGGTGTCATATCATCTTCAACTACCCATGTTACATCATATGTGTCTGAATAAATATTTGTTAGTGTTATCAATCCAGTATTTAATTCAACAGAGAATTGATTTTTATTCATTTTAACTCCGTCTAAATATAGATTAGGATTGAATAATTGTTTTCCAACTGCTATTGAAGTTCCACTTGCAGGTAAGTTTCCTAGATAATCATACTCTCCTAGTAGTTCAGCTTTTCTCATCAGTTTAGCTACTCCACCAGTTCCAATGGCATCTATTAGTTGTTTTAAAACCTTACCTTGTTCAGCAGATAGTGGTCTTTTTACTCCACCAGTAAGTAAGTCATCTACGATATTTAACTTTAGTTTTTTATTAACTAAAATACCTTCATCTTCAGACGTTACATTTAACACTTCATTTACTCTTTCT
The DNA here is from genome assembly GCF_051656525.1 of Clostridium sp. Taxonomy (GTDB): domain Bacteria; phylum Bacillota; class Clostridia; order Clostridiales; family Clostridiaceae; genus Clostridium. The sequence goes on from NZ_JBOGCC010000093.1 coordinate 51,108, forward strand.
AATCCATTTCCTATTTCAACTTTTTTAGAGTTTACTTCGTTTATAGCTCCAACAACACTTTTAGAAATTGTTTGTAAGTCATTATCTATTTTAAATTGTTTTTCATCATAAATCTTATCTACTAACTCTCCAAGTTTGTAAGTTTTACCTCTTCTAAAATCTCCAATTGGGTCATCTGAGTTTTCGTCTCTATCAAAATGAAATGTATCTCCTGTTGTGAAATCTATTTCATCTAATATTCCATCTACTCCAACTGCTCTAATTCTTTCTATTTCTCTATCAGCTCTAGCTATAAGCCTAGGGATTTCAGTATTGTTTGTATGAGCCGTTATTCTTGCAATTTCACTATTTGTATGAGTTGTTATTTCTCCTTCTTTTACCAATTCATAGTCATCCAACTCTTTTTCTTTTAATTTCTCATGAGCATCTAATTCTAATTTTTCATCCTCACATCTCTCATTTAGTTCTATCTTTTGAGCTTCTGTGAACTCATCTATTTCCTTCATTTGTTCTAAAACAAACGGTCTGATATTGTTTGTCTTTAGATTTTCTGTATAGCTATCTAAATCTGGCTTTACATGTATATCTATGTAATTATTTACTTTAACTTCAATCAACTTATCTGCATCTACTAAGCTTAACTTTTCTTGCTCTAGTCTTCCTAATTCGGTTTCTATACCAGTTATGTTGGAAACTAGGTCTGACTGGAAACCATCAACTTGTTTTATTACAGTATTAAGAATTTCTCCCCATTCGTTTAAGCTACCGAAAACTACTGGCAACCTATATGTTGGTTTTACTACAGGCATTAATTTCACCACCTTTATTATTAATTTAAGTGGGTGTTTCCACACCCGTATTTTACTTTAAAAACTCATTTAATTTATCTAAAACTTCTTCTAAGTCTTTGAACTTTCCACCACTATAAATTGTAAACTCTATTAAATGTTTTGCTTCTAAAACCTTCCTTTTAGAATCCATTTCATTTTTTAGCTTAGTTTTCTTAGCTTTATATTCAGATAAAATAACTTTAATTTCTTCACTTAATTCTTTGTTTAAAGCCATCTTTTCTTCTCTTTGTTCAGCTCTAAGTTCTTTCCTCTCAGCCTTATGTTTCTCGCCAACTTCTTTTAAAGAAGAACAAGCACCCATTGATAATGTTAATGCTAAAATAACTAAAACCTTTTTCATTCCATCACTTCCTATATTTTCTTTTTTATTCCAATGGCTATTTCGCCACTAGATTCACCTTTAAAATCCGTCTTAGCTTTTGCCTCTGCGTAAATGTATGTATCTGATTCTGTTGGTTTTTCGCCAACTTCTATTTTATGAGAAACTTCAACAACTTCATCTTTTAATTCTATTTTTGTAGATGTACTCGTCAAACACTCATCATTTCCTTTTAAATCAAACTCTCTATCTATTTCGCATACATTAGCTACGACATTCATTCCTTTTTCCATTATTGTAATTAACACATATTTTGTCACACATTTTCTAATTAAAAATGGAATTTTTTTGTCATCTCTAATAGCCTTAACTTTTTCATCTATTCCCTTTTGAGCCAAGTCTGTATTGACTCTTTTTTCAATCTCAGAAAGAGCATTAATAACAATGCTCTTAACCACTGGTGTCTTTCTAAAAATAAAAAATCCAATTATCAAAGTTACAACAATTATAATATCTATCTTATATGCTTGTAAAATCTCAATCATCTCTATCATCTCCACCACTTTTTCTTTTACTAAATTTTATAAAGTGTTTTAAAACAATTGGTACTTCTGCACCTTGAATTGTAATTGTCACATAAAGTAAAACTAGTTCTTTGTGTGACATCCATAATAATAAATAATTTCTTAGCGACATAACTTTTGCAGAGTCTAAATGTAGGAGTCTGTCTGCAATAGAGCCTATTACTACAATAACAAAGTTGTGTAAGACTCTTTTCAGAGCATTTTTTAAAATCTTCCAATCACAATTAAATACTGCTTGATATGTCGCAAATAGCAAATTTATTATATTTAACAATGCGAAGATAAGAAGTAGCTCATCAATGCCTCCCAAAACAAAGCAAAGAACTGCTAGAGCCACATAAATGTAAATGTTATCCTGTATAATTGCATGTAATTTTCTAAGTAACTCTTCGCTGAAGTAGGTAGGTGTCATTGTTACCCACCTACTTGGTTAAGTAAATCTTCCAGTATTTTTTGTCCATCTTTTGCTAGTTCTGACTTATTTATCATCGTAATTGTGTTTGGCTTATATACATTTTTAGGCATTTTATGTACTATAAACGTACAACAAAAGAGAAAAACTAATAATAAAATGCTTGTTTTATTTGAGACTGAATATTCTGTCATTACAAATCACCCAGTCCTTTCTTTTCTACTTCAGTAATTTTTCCACTAAATAAGTCTGCAAATTGCTCCATAGATTCTTCTTGGTCAATATCTATATATAATTTTGTCACATCAGTTGACCCGTGGCCTAGTAACTTTTGACAAGCTTCCATAGGTAATCCCATTTTTGTTAACATAGTCGGTAGCGTATGGCGTAAGCTATGCCAATAAAATTTTGGTAATTCTAATTTTTCACAAATTCTATTTATGGTATTTGCGTAGCTGTCCATAGTAGGAATGCCCAATTGTTCACCATTTATGTCACAGAATAAATATTCACTTATTATTGATTTTTCTTCTTTATACTCTAGTAATTTTTGTAAATATTCATCACATTTCTTCCATACATATTTATGGTCTTTTCTGTCTCCACTACCTTTTACAAGTATTTTTGAAGTTTTATAAAAAGAATCTCCCCACACTAAATTTACATTTGTTGTAAAATCTTTGTGCAATAATCTAGTTAATTCTGCTTTTCTCAAACCACTATAACAAGCTACTATTATCAAAGAAGCCAATTGAATTTTATCTTCTTCTAATAAAGTATCTGCTATTTTTTTACAATCTTCGAACGAAAATATAGATTTTTCTCTAACCGCTTCTCTAACAGGAACTTTTGTTTTGTTCATTCTAGGTCTAAAATCTGGCATCACGTCACCCATCATAACTTCAACAAAGCTTTCTAGAGAGTTTACAGAAGACCTTCTTCTTGAAACTATCTTTGTACCTACTCCCATGTCCAATTGGTATTTTTGAAATTGTCCAAAATCCAATCTTGTCAATTTAAAGAAATCTATATTTCTTTTTTTATCTAATACCCAACAGAAAAATATACGCAAGTCATTACGATATTGTTTCAACGTACTTTCTTTAAGTCCATCTCCTTCTTTTGAATCTAGAAAATTTTCCATCAACTCCTTATTTTCTTCATTCACACTTTCCCATTTCTCTGGTGTAACCAAATTTTTGTTATACACTGTTTTTCTACTCATTTTTGCATCACCTCTTTAATTGAAATTTTCTATTGCCACAGCCAAACATTGTGCCTGTTGATTTGTTGTATTTTGTATATCATAAAATGATAAATTACGTATTTCTGAACTAAGTATTATTTTTGGACTGGCTTGACCCCCTACTGAAATATTAAATCCACTTGTATCTATATTTAAACTACCAGCCTCCTCTATTCTTAGAATTTCTACAAATACATTGTATACTTGAATATAATCATTTACTTCATCACCAGCAAGTCTACTGTATGTATAGTAAGTAAAATCCTTTAAATTCATACATCTGCTCGAATCTAATGTATATCCATCATGGATTGTATGTATTCTAGCTATTAAAGACCCATTCATCATAAAATCCATGTATAACGAATGGTTTTTAGAAGAATCTCCATACTTAGATATAGATAGTTTGAAGTTTATTGTGCCCAACACTTCTTTTACTCTAGCATTGTATGAGTATGTATAACCACCTTCATTGTCTCTTATTTTATATTCTCCAACATTTATTTCTTTACATAGGGTAGAGCTCGACCACCAATTTGCAATTTGACCACTTATACTAGAACTAGTTTCGAAGACAAAGGCGTTGTTTTTTGTAGATAGTGATGATGCAAAGCTACTTACAGATGGATTAGTCCAAGTAGCTCCGTTTGTTGTATTCCTTAAGTCTATCTGCTTAGAACCCACAAATAGACTAGAGTGCATCTTTCCTATAGAAAATAAGTTTTTCCATGCCATATACTACACCAACTCCTCGATTACCAAACAAGTTACCTCTGCATCTTCTACAAATACATTTTCCGATAAAAATTCTTTTAAATACACTACATATCCATTTAAACTACCATCCCCTCTGTATGCTATTGTACTAGGCACTCCATATCTTTTATACTTACTATAATACCCAAGTGCAACGTCATAACTTCTGACGTCATATTGTAGATTTCCATCATCCCATAATTTCACATAAACTGAGTGATTTCCAGCAAATCCTTTTTGATAAGACATAGCAAATATGCAGTCATCTCTAAGCCTAATCTCTGTATATGCAGGAGACGTTATTTTTGTCTCTATGAATTTGCCTGTAAATCTCCAACTTTTTAATCTACATCTATATGTATTTCCAGATAAATTTTCTAAAGATAAGTTGTATCCTCTATCTCTTTTTGTAAATTTCATCCTAGAAACCATAGGTATTATTGTATATTTTCCTTTAGTCCAACTTCCTTTCCCTAATAAATCTAAGTTTTGAGTAAAACCGTTTGACGAATTTAATTTAAACGAAGTTATCTTTCCTATTGCTGATATAGTTACCCAATTTCCATATTTCGGAGATGTATCTGTCGTAGTGACAGAAGCATCTCCTTCAAATATTACAACATTTATAACCGAATTTCCTGTAACATTTTCTCTTGCAGAAAAATAATAGTTAGGGTATGCACCATTTAAAGTTAGTGTTGAATCCCATATGTAATCAACAGCATCTACACTTTCGTATGCGTATATAAACTTTATATCTGAATACTTATATCCATTTGACAATATTTCTACATTAAAACTTTCATTTACTCTTATTTTAAAAACTTTAAAATTTTTTATCAATTTTGTATCTACCCATGCCATATCATCACACCTTTTGTTGGAAAACTAATTCTCCACCTCTCATTATTATTCTTTTATTACTACTAGCTTCATTTACTCCATTATAGCTAATTATACCTTTATCTCCACCGTAAACTTCTAGAGTTCCGTATATCTTAGTCTGAGCATTTAACTCTACATTTGCACCTCTTACTATGAAGTCACCATTTATAGTCGTATTTCCATTTAATATTATTCTTCCAGTGTTAACTTTGTCTAGTGCATCGTCAGCTAACACCCATTCTCCACTTAATAAAACATACATTTTATTGTTTTGAGAAGTATCAAACCAAACATCTCCATCTTTATTTGTTTCTCCTATAACTGGCCTTGTTCCTGTGTAGTAAACTTTATTACCACCTTTGATTTCATAAACTTTATCTTGTGCATCTACCCATTGGCCATTATTCCAAACCCACGGATGATTTCTGTCTAGTGTATTAATCCATAAGTCTCCATTTTTTAAATTAGGGTGCGTTGCCAAAGTTGGCTCAACATCTGAATAATAAGTTTTAGTATTTTGTAATGCTAACCACAAATCATTACCTGCATGTTGCCCATTAGCTCCTACTACGAAATCTCCTTGAAAGTGTGCTCCATTTATTGGGTCAAATTTAAAAAATGTAACTCCATCTCCTATGTGAGCACGTCTTGAATAAAAAGTTCCATCTATTCCAACCATAGTTGATACCACATAAAATCCAACTTCTAGCTCTGGGGTTATTACTGCCTCTTCTGTATCATACATTCGTCTCTTTTTTACAAAAGCTCTAAATTCTCTATCTGATTGAACAAATACTATTTCACCATCTATATTTACAGCAAACTCACTTTCTGGGAATAATGCTTTTGTATATTCTTCAAATTTAGTTCCACTAAAATCTTTAAAGTAGATATAATTTCCATCAAACCTTTCTATTCTAGCTCTAAACTCCTCTCTTTTAACTTCTGCTAATGCAACTACTCCTAGTTTTCTATCCTCATCACTTCCACCTTCTCCACCATTAGGCTTATCTGTCTCACCTTCTCCACCTGCGAAGTCGTAGCTTGGTATTTCAACAGGGTCGTATTCTATATAGTCCTTTATGTCTATATCATAAGGTTTGGTGTCAGTTGCATTTAAATTTATAAGAGATAATTCTACAACATTGGTTCTAGCATTTGATTTTATACCAGTAACCAACCATTTTATATTTTCTCCAACATGGGTAAAGACAGTATCTATTACAGTTACTACGTCATATAACTCGATGTCTATTCCATTGTGAACACTTACTGGCAACGTATACTTTGTTGTCATAGGTGTTACTCCGTTAAAATGGTCTAAAATATATCCCATCAACATTTTAACTCCATCTTTTTCTAATAACTTTGAGTCAAAAGAATACTCTTTATCTCCATAAATATCCTTGGAAGTATCTCCATCTGTATTTGTTGTACTAGAAAATCCACTAACCTCTTGTGAAAATTGAATTACAGGGTTTCCTCTGAAATACAATTCTTGCAGATAAACTATTTTATCAACTGGAAATCTCTGAAACTTCCACTTTCTATCTTTACTTTTTGGAGGAAAGTTATTGTCCAATGTTATCCAATGTTTAACTTCTGTCTCACTTATAACATCTGTCTTCTTGTTGGTTATTCTATATCTAAGCTTACTCAATTTTTCATCAAACAATTTTGATTCTTGAGAAGTTGGATTATCAAAGTTTTTCACTATTAAAATATCGCCTACTTTGAAAGGCGACATATCTGAAACCTGTAAAATTCTATTTCCTAACCTTGAAACTTCCTCTCCTTCATAAATATCTATTAAGCTATTTGCATTCATAGTGTTTGATAAAACCAACTTTCCATCATTTGACGATGTACTCTTTTCATTTTTTGTTACTTCTATTAATAAATTAGAGTTATCAAATTTATTAAAGAACAATACCGGTTGATTTTTAATCGTATTTTCATACCCTATATTCGATAATGCAAATATTGGAGGATAATCTTTTCCACTAAATTGAGTTTTCTCTTGATTATATAATAATTTTGAACTATCCCATGTTCCATAAATACCATTTACTTCTTCTATTATTCCACTATACTCTCCAGCTTCTAAATTACTAGCTGACCCAAATGACATTACAATTTCTGTCTCATACTTTGTTTCTCCATCTATTTTTGGTAATAATGGTAACATTTGATTCATAAATTTTTCACTATCAGAACTTCCTCTTCCTCTTGAATATCTCCATATCATAGGCAGGTCGAATCTTGCATAGTGTAAGTTCATAGGCTGTATGTTTTGACTAAGGTTTTTGTATAAATAGTCAGCTTTACCAAGATAAAACAATTTATAATCTTTATCTCCTTGTAATATAGGCAATATAGTTACTTTATTCCCCTTTTCTTTTTTACCAACCATGCCATACACTTCTAAATAAGGTGCTTTTGTGCCTTTGAATAATACATAGTCTTTTAATTGAACTGCTGAGAAAACTTGTTCATCTATAATCTCTATCGAATCTGCTTGGTAATCTCCATTTGGAGCAACTGACACAAACTTATCTGAGCTAACTGCATTTGTTTTCACACCTGCAAAGTGCACATATTCATTATTTAACTCTTCAAAATCAAACATGGTTTGTCTTTCATAGCTACTTGTATCTATTTTATTAAATACTAATAACGAATTTTCGTTCATCATTGTATCTGTTATATTATACTTTAACGTTTTTTGAGATTGTAAATCTTTAACTTTCATATCTGAAAATATTTTTATTCTCTCATATCTATCAAAACAAAATCTAACTCCACAACTTGCATAAGCTTTCAACATTTCACTCATCTTTTTATATTCTTTTGTGTGCATATTTCCTATTTGTACAAATGAATCTGCTGTTACTCCGTCTGCATAATATACATCATGGTCTTCAAGTCCGAATATCATTTGTAGAAACTGCTTTGGCTCACACGATTTAATTTGTTGATTTATTGCCAAATCTTTATCAAACCATTTAGCTAAAACTGTTTTAATGTTTATAGATATCATATTAGGGTCTCTTTTACCCTTAGTATTAAATCCAACTTTTTCTATTATTGTTGCATTTTTCAACACACATTTTCCATCTACACCTTTAAATAAAAATGCCATAGATTTCTTATTTTTTATAGAGTAAATTTTATCTAATGAGAATTGCATCCACTTTTTGGGGTCATCTTTTATCTCTATCTTTCCAGTTCCTAATTCAACTGGGAATACAGTCGACCCTATAGTTCCCATAGTCTCATTAAAATCCCAACCTATTAATTGAATTGGCGATATAAGTGGAATAACAGTTCTAAATTTCATTCCTATCACTTGTTCTTCTTCTATCGTACCAAGCTGTGCTCTTTCTACTACAACTTGTGTATTTCCACTTATTTCAGACTGCTCTAGTATTTTTACTATTTCACATCCAAATATGGCGTAACTTCCAACTTTATCATTTTGTTTTCCTTTTATTAAGAATGTATTGCCATTTTTAGAGATAAAAGCAGTATCTATATTTGTTCTTTCTATGTTAGAAAGTACAACTAAGTTTGTAACCTCTATGTTTTCTAAACTTTCAGATATGCCATATTTAGACAAATCTATCATCAAAAATCACCTCCTATTTTTTCTCTAACTTTAAACTTCCTTTGTAATAAAACTTTTTAGTTTTATAATCTTCTTTCTTTTCCAAATCTAATGTGTCGCCAGTTATTTCATAACCAGTATAATAATCTCCTGTGTCAGAATCTTCTATACTTATAACATGAGCTTTACCAAACATAATTGATAGGTTATCAAACATATCATCATTCATATAGTCCATTGTTATCTGTAAATCAAATACAAACCTACCTGTTTCTGTTATCCTCTCGTTATAAATAGTTTCAATCTTATTCATACCAAGCCTAGTTGGGATAGGTTTTATTCCACCTTTAAATTCAACAGTATAATTATATTTATCATTTGTTAATATTATCATAAAACCTCACCTAACCTTGCAGAGTTTTTAACTATCTTTTCTCCACCATATCTTCCTCTACCATACTGACCTTCTCCATATGGTCTATCTTTTCCTTTATTTATATCTATATAGTTTCCACAATAAATTGTAAAAGTTTTTGTATTCTTATTTTTATCGTATACTATATTAACATTATCGCTCACAACACAATTGTTTACCAATACTACTCTTCCATAATATCCATTGTAAAACAACAGTCTAAATTCTTGCCCAACCATTGAATCTACAATATTAAACAAATCCTTACCCTCAAACGTTGTCATACTTATTGTATTGTCAACAGTATTCAACACTCTTCTAGTAACATTTCCAAAAGCCTGTTTATTTGTATCTTCTTGTACATTTGATGATATCGAAGCACTATCAAAGTTTTCTAATTGATTTCCTCTAAACGTTATCCAATATTGAGGGTTTTCAAACATTTCATCTTCCCACACCTTTGAGTACGTTTGATATGTTACTGTAAACGTTGTGTTATCACCTTCTATAATTTTATCTTCATCATATAAATACACAACTATTTCTGAAAAGTTGTCTACTAAAAAACTCATATTTCCTATTATCTTCAAAGTATTTCCGTTTACTTGGTAAGATTTTACATCTCTCCCAGACAATTGTACTCTAAATATTTTCTTTCCATTAATCGGAACTGTAAATGTACCATTGTTTACCGATGTGGATAAAACCCTTTTCGCTCCAATGAAATATTGAGTTCCACTTTGAAAATCATTTCTAACCTTTATACTATCTCCAACTTTGACAACTTGTATTTCTTTTGTAACTCTATTATATAACATCACTCCATCTGTACCATTGTACTCTGTTATTGTATAGTATTCTGTTTCTCCACTATCTATTAGTCCAACTAATTTATTTCCCAAATCATCAACACTTAAAACACCCGTGTTGTTTTTTGTTGAATTTACAGTTATTGTTGCCTCAACTTTTTGTTCCACAAATACTTCTGTATCTCCTAGAGAGTCTATAATCATATCTTCACCTACCTTTTCCGTAAACTACTTTAGGGAAAGTATGCGAACATACTCTCCCTTTATATATAGTATACCATATTTTAGTATTTTTGTCAATCATTTTTAACGCAAAATTTTATTTATTTACAATCAAATCATATAGTTCTAAGAATTTATTCTCATAATACATCGGCTGAACTTCTTTTGGATTCATAGGACTTACTTGATTTTCTCCATACTCCAATCCTTTTGTACTCAGAGCTTTGTATTTCTTAACGCCACCTTTAGAACTATTTCTTTCTTTTTCTTCTAATATTCCATCGGCCAACAGCAACTTATTAAAAGTTATTATTTTTAACTCTTTGTTATTTTTCTTTAACAAATCACTAGGTGGGAACAACACACCTTTTGAATCTACATAATCTAACAATAATTCATCTCCAAGATTCATGGTTTTAACAATCTTGTTTGACAAACTAGCTTTTGACGAATCATTAAGATTCATAAGATTTGATATGTTTGACAACACAGCATACTTAAGATTCACTTCTTCTATTCTTGTTGGCTGTGATTGAATTTCAACTTTTCCTTCTCTAATAAGGGTAGTTATTTGTTCGTCGCACCAGATTTCAAAAGAGATGTCGCAATATCTGGCCAAGTGTAATACTAATTTCTCGTGAATCCAAGTTCCAGCTTCAATCCCGTCTTTAGATATGATTAATTCTCCTACCACCCTATGGGAATTTTCCATAGCCTCTAAATACCTTTTTGTATTTGAACTTCTCTTCCAATCTGCTATTTTAGAGCTACCTCCAAAGTTTCTTGCCATAGAGTTCGCATTCGCATACACCATTCCATCAATCATTTTGAATTCAATCGAATTTCCTAAATATTTTTTTACTACTAAATTATTCATATAACACCTTCCTATGTTTTTATTTGTGATTTCTCACTTTGATATGAGTTTATCACATACATAGGAAGATGTCAAGTATTAAATTTTATATTTTCTTTTGGCCTTATTTAATGCCATATCTTTTGAAGTCGAATGAGATTGTGTAAAGCTATAAGCACTAACAAAATCCTCTCTTAATTCTTCGTAAACTAAACCTAAATCCAATCTTATTTGTGGGTTTTCATCTTGAAACTTTCTAATATCACCCTTTAGTATTTTACCTTCGACTCCAATTAACTCTGCTAACATTTTAGAAATCATAGTATTCATAATCATAACCTTTCCACCATCTGAGTCAAGTTTGTCTTGTGCTGACATTTGATTACGTCTATCTTGTATATCAAAAAGATTTACATTGTTCGCTACGAGTAGATTGTTTACAAATTTCATAAACTCAACCCACGTTTTTAAAGCCACCTCACCAGCTCTCGCTGTTGGTTCGAAAAACGTTAGTAATACTGGCGAGTCTTTTAAGTTAACACAACTTATATCAACAAATTCATTTTTATTACCACCTTTTGATTTTGACACTTTGACTGGCACTGTAAAACTTTTACGGGGGCATAATTTTAATAAACCTATCTTTTCGTCAACCTTATTAGATGTAGCTGATGGAACATCTCCCTTTGAATCCAACCTCCCCAGAGCTCCAAACATATCTTTCATCACTATCCAATCCTCATTCACAACCCTTACATTTGTTCCAAAAAATTCTTTAATTTCAACCTTATTCTTTTCTTTCATAATACTCTCCTTTATAATTTGCGTAGACTCGTAAGCCTATCTTTACTACGAGTCTACCACACAAATTTAAATATGTCAAGTATTATTTAAATTAATAATTTTTAGTTATATCTACACCCTTGTCTACTTTTAACTTTTCAATTATAATATCTAACAATTCATCAGCTAACGATTGAATAGAATCACTCTCTATAACGTTGCTCGTATTAATTGCACTTGATATATTGTAAACATATGTATTTTGTTGGCTACTACCAGCCGAGTATTCAACTTTAGAAGAGTCTGTAGAATATGTAATATCTCCAAATTCAAACCCTGCTAAAATAGCCTCCATCTGTAGCCTTTGGCTTTCTATATTTATTCCTATAGCATTTGCTTGGCTCATTAACCCTGCCAACTGACTAAATTTCAACTCTCCACTCAACACTTTGTCTAACTCATTTCCAAACTCTAGTATTTGACTAGAAAATAAATTGTCCATAAGTTTTTCAGATAGAGCTTTTCCTATTTTATCTCCCATGAAGTCACCAACTGCTTTTAAAGCACCATCATCATCTTTTGACAATACAGCATCTTTAAACATCTCTAAAACTTCACCTTGTGTTCCTGTTACCAATCCAGTTTCAAACAACTCTCCTAAGCTCAACCCTGCCTCTATAGCTTGTTTTTGAAGTTGCATAATTATCTCATTGAAACTCTCGCTTTCTTGTTTTGCAGAAATTATCGCATTTAAAACCTTGTCAAATTCTCCTGCTAACTTACTTCCAACATCATCCCAGTTTAAATTTGCACCTTCTTTTTTAAGTTCAACCAACTCTTCTGACATCTTCTTAAAAGAATCCTCTAATGCTTTTGTAACATCTGAAAAATACACATCGTAGTAAATTTGAGAAATATTGCCCAATAAACTGTCCATATATGGCTTCATAGAAGATATAAAGGCTTCTCCAGATGTTGTACCTGTTTCTCTCCACACATCCAAGAACTCGCCTCTTACATCTGTCATAACTGTTACCATTATCGACATTTGCTCTGCTAATTTATCAATTTCTTTTTGCATTTCTTCATCTATTGTTATACCTAAGTTTTTATAGTATTCAGTTAATTGTTGCTTTAATTCTTCTTGTGCTATAGATGAAATACCACTAAACCCTTCCATTGTAGCATCATAAAAGAAGTCATTTATATTGTCTTCGAGTTTATTCATAGCGTCAGCATAGTCATGTATTAACTGTGACATTCCTTCAACATTAGATTGTTCTCCTAGTTTTACATCTTCTAACCAATCAGCAAAGTTCTGCAATTGTTTAGAATCCATGTCATAAATAGAGCCTTTAAATCCATATTGATTCAACATATCTTGAAGTGTCTTTTCATGAGTTTCTGTCCATTGAACAGTCTGACCTTTACTAAATAATCCACCACCAGACTTTTTAGATTTAGTTACTTGGAATGCGACAGACCCAAAATCTCTTGATGAAATCAGTGTTTTATTCATTTCTTTTAAAGCATCTGTAACATTGTTTAACTTATCAAACGTTGGTATTTGTGAGAATGAAGATAATAAACTACTATTTAGACTATCTATTCCACTATTTAAATTTGCCATGTTGTTTGCTAGTTTATTCAAAGCATTTGTGTTTTCTTGGTATAACCTATTAGCCTCATTAGTTTTTTGCTGTGCTTTTTCTTGGTCTTTCCCAGAATCGCCACCAAACATTCCACCTGCTAACCCACCTAGTGCTGACCCTATTAATCCACCAACTGGGCCACCAACCATAGTTCCTATCATTCCACCAATACTTCCTAATTCTCCACCCATTTGCGAGTTTCCACCAAAAACACTAGCCATTAAACTTCCACCCATTTGACCTAGTGCCATTACTGCACTTGCTGACTCCATAACTTTTCCCATAGCTTGTGCATCAAACTTACCATCTTTAAACATACTTCCAAAATCTAATCCAAAATCCCCAGATTTGAACTGTGAATTTACATCAGCAAAATCTGTAAATATATTTCCTATGCTAGTTAGATTATCATTGCCAAATACACTTCCTAATGTTGAAAATAAACTTCCTGTTTGCTCAAAAGGTTTATTCATTTGTTGATAATACTCTAGCATTGTCTTATCTTTATCTAATATATCTTTCTTCAAATCATTCATATCATTTAACAATTCAACTTGTTCTACATATTCCAACGTAGCATCCGAAAGTGCTTTTCCACCCTTCTTTTCTGCTTCTTGTACTTTCTTCTTAGAAGCTAGTACGTTTCTAACTTGGTCTTGTATTGAAGTGTCTATATTCCCAGATGTGATTTCTTTGTTAAATGATTTACTAATTTTATCCATAGATTCTTGTAAGTCTATATCTTGCAATTCCAGCATATCTTTCCAAATATTCATACTTGGTAATCTTGAATCTGCCAGTGAATCTATTATTGTTTTTAAAGTTTTAGGAAAATTATCTGATAATTTATTAAATTCTTGAAGTGGAGCTAGTGCAATCCTTTCTTCTAAATCTAAAACTTTTACCATAGCTGTCATAATTGCATCTAATTGAACTAATTTATCTTTATTTGCCTTTCCAGCTTCTCCCACTTGGAACGTTTGACTTGTTAAAGCATCTCTTTGAGCTTGAAGTGTTTCTAAATTAGCTCTAGTTGCAGATAAATCTGTAAGTCCACCTAATGATTTTTGTCCCATTAATTTAGCAGATTTTAACTCTTGGTCAGCTAATTCTTTATTTACTTCTAACTGTTTAACTTTATACTCATATTCCAATACAGCTTGTTGTCCTGCTGTTTTACCTATTTTCAATCTCTCTAATTCTATATCTAAAGATTCTTTCAAATAGTTTTTATATTTAAAAGTATATTCATTTGTGTTTTTTGCTAACCTAAGCTTGTCGTCATCATAAGATTTTTGGACTCTGTTTAATCTAAGATTCTCTAACAACTTATTTCTAAAATCTTCTCTGTACTTTATTTCAGTGTCAAGATTTCCGTTTACACCTACTCCTATTTTCTCTTGCTCTATTTTTAGAAGAGTTATTTCTTCCTCTAATGCTGATATGTTTCCTAATAACATTATTGCATTCATAGCATACTCTATAGATTCTGGCGAAGAGAAGTCTATCTTCTTTCCTTCCATCTCTAAAAATCTACCATATAAAGAATCAAATCTTTCTTGAGCCTCTTTATTTCCACCGAAACTATCTATGTTTATTTTTTTAAACGCTGATTCTCCAGATAATTCAACTCCACCGACATTTATTTTTCCATGTTCTTTTAATATGTTCATTTGCTTTTTAGCATTTTCTATATTAACATTATTTAATGTTCCTTGAAGTTTTTCTAATATATCTTGTTTACCTTTTATTTCTTTCTCAACATCTTCTGAAAACTTCTTTAAATCGTCAGTTGACTTCTTTCTCTCATCTGAAATTTCAGCTAGTTTTGTTATTTCTCCTTCCATAGATGATGATAATAATTTTACATTTAATCCTTTGTCAGACGAAAAACCAAACATTCCTCTTGAGCTTTTTTCTATATAATCGCTCATTTTGTCAAATGTTTTCATCTCACCTTTTTCTATTTCATCAAACCATATTTTAGCTTGTGCTTCTATTTCCTTTCTGTAAAATTCTCCTCTTCTACTAACAGCTTCATCTATAAATTTTGATTTTACAACCTCTTTTTGAGTGTCATATGCCTCGTTAGATTTATACGCCTTCTCTCTTAAATCATACTCTTGTTTTCTTCTAGCTCTTTGCTCTAATGCAGTTGCTCCTCTATTTATTTCAGAAAAGGCTTCTTTTACTGTTAATAATGAGTCACCCCACTTGTCTGTTATTCCCAATATTCCAGCAATAGCATAACTTGTGTCATCTAATCCATTTAAAACGAATTTTCCATCTCTAATTTCATTTATAACTCTGTTTAGTTCAGCCATTCCAGAAGCAGATTGTTGAGAGAATACAGCTAGTTTGTCAGAAGCTATTTGCTCTCCAGATAGAACATCTAAAAAAGATTGCAGGTTTATTTCTGCTTCTTTTATGTATAGATTATATTTTTGCCATGCAAAAGCACCTAGTGTTACTATTCCAGATACAACTCCCATAACTGGAGTTAGTGATAACATACCTGTTTTTATCATAGATAGACCTTTATATAGAACTCCAAATTGAGCACCAAGTCCAACTACATGTGTACCTAAATCAAATAAAGATTTTGAAGTACTTCCACCTTTTTCTATAATATCATTCAACCCTAAAGTTGTACCCGTTATTAATGTATTCAAATAATTCGAACTTCCACCACTTAAACCTAGAGATAAAACATTATTTCTTAATTTAGCTATCTCATTATTTACGTTCATCATTTGCTTTGCATAGTCTTGTTGATAATCAACTCCTTGTGCAAAAACTCTATTGAACCTTTCCCAATCTCCACCTACTGCTCTTAAAACAGCTTGTGCTTCCGTAAAGTGTCTTCCTGTAAACATCTTTTGCATTGTTCCAGTTGAAATTACACCTTCGTTTTGAAGTTTAGACATTAAAGAAAAAGCTTCTAGTAAATTTCCTTTTGCCATTTCTGCTACTTTGTCAGCAGTTAGTAAAACTCCTGTTGTTGACGTTGCTACCTTACCAGCACTATCTATGTAAACTTGTGCTTTTTGCATATCTACGTCAAATAATTTTTTTGCAGTTTTTTCTAAAGACCATTGTGTTATTATTATATTCGCATTATATAAAATCTCTATCTTTCAATAGAAGTTCAGACTATATCTTCATCACAAACCTCTTGGAATGTGAGTCTCCCATTTCCATTTAATCGAATGTTAATCGAACCCATTTGCTTGGCTGTACTTCTCAACATTGTTGTTGAATCCTAGTCGTTGAGCTTTCATCCTATTTCTAGGACACTTAGTTGCTGATTGCCTAATCTTGTACATTTTTACTATACCTAATTCATTACATTAGCCATTGTCTATATTACTATGACAACTTAGTATTACAAGCCCTAAAGGGTTTCCAGCAGTTAGAGAGATATCGTACATTGTACGAAGTGGCATCTATTTACCAATTTAGAAAAAATTACTTTTATTTTTGTTCCAGCAGTCGCTGTTTACCTTATGTCTCCATAAGGGCTAGACTATATCTTCATCTTATATTTCTTAACATAAGAGCTTCCCATTTCCATTTAATTGAATATTAATCAAACCTTTTCGGCTGTACTTCCACTCATTGTTGAGCGACTCTAGTCGTTGAGCCTTACTCTGCTATTCAGCTTTGCGAGTCTTGGTTGCGGATTACCTAAGATGATGTTCTTTTACCATACCCAATCCCATTACGGTTGGCCACTATAAACTATTAATTTATAGCTTGGTGTCATCATATATAAAGTGTGTCCCCGTCAATTAAAGAAGTTCCTCACATATCGCTATGTTATCAAGCTACCATTTGGAAACCTGCGGATAAACCTAAGTTATTAAGTACTCCTGTAGCACTCAATCCTAATTCTAATATGTCTTGTTTATATTGTCTTAAAGCTTCACCTTGTAATGTTGTCTCATTCGCATACATACCTAATGTACCAGCAAATTGCTTGAATGATTCTGATAAACCACCCATACTCGAAGCTGTTTGAATTGCAACCGAATGAAGTGCATTTAATGTTTGCTTTGTATTCTCTGCTTCAATTCCCAATGAAACCATTATTTTTGTAGCAACTTGTGCTGTATCTTTTAACGATTCCCCAGAGGCAACCGATAGCTTAGATATTTCAGACATCATCATTTGAGCCTCACCAAAAGTTCTACCTGTTCTAACTAAATCATCTGTTGCTTTTGCCAAGTCTTTTGCTGAAACAGGAGTTCCTTTTGACAACTCTAGAAACTTGTCATTTAACTTTGATATTTGACCTGCTGTCATTTGAGAGGCAACACCAACGCCATAAGTATTATTTGTTAGCGAAAGCATTTCTTTTGAGAAAAAAGATAGTCCTCTCATGGCTTGTGTAACCAGTGTTTGTAGTACAATTATACTACCAGCAGTTTTAACTATATTTTCATTTGCACCTTTAAAAGAATCTCCAAACTCTTTAATTGGCTTACTAGTTCCACCTAATTTCTTACTAGCCTCTTCTAATCTTTTAGCCTCAGCAGTAGCATTTTTCAAACCCATATGATAGTCATTTATGCCTTTAACGCTATCTTTTACATTTCCACTATCTATTTGGATTTTAATTTTTCCATTTGGTGCTAGTTTTTCTTTTATATTATTTAATTCTTCAAACTTCTTAATCATCTTATCCATGCTGGTTACAACAGGTTTTTCATTAAGAGTAAAGTCCATACCGACTTGTCTAGACATCTATTCACCACCTATTTCTTTCGTTTAGCTTCTTCTCTAGCTTTCTCGGTATAATATTCTTCCACTTCTACCTTTCTAGCTAAATAAAGCCTTTTTACCATCGTTTCTCTCCATGAATACTGAGAAACTGCTTTATTCATATTCTCTGGAAAAATACAAGCAGAAGAATGTTCCATAGCTCCTCTCATTGTCATAAAAGCCTCTGTGACTTTTCCAGTTTTATCACCAATTTTTAAATCGTCAGAAGCCATATTGATAAAACTATTTACCATTTCACTTCTGTTTCTTATAACAAATTCATTAATCCTTACAAACTCTAATTCTGAATACATCAGCATATTTAAAAGTTTGTATAAATCTTCTTTTGTTTTTAAAAAACATTCACTTTTTGTACTATAGTATGCAATTTCATTGTCATTTAAATCTTCTAAAAAATCATTGTCTTCATCTAAGTCGAATGAAAACATGGTCAAATCTACATCATCTAAAAAATCAGCTAAATTGTTTTTTACTTTTTTTATTTTCAAATCATCTCTATATTCTACAAAGAAATTCTCATCGGTTTCATACGTCATTGACACTTTTGCTATATCAAAACAAAAGGGAAGAACTAATTTAGTCTCCCCTTCCCCTACAGATATCTCACAGTATCTTTTCATATTACATTTTGTGAAAAAATCCGTTACATTAGAAGACATTACAGCTCAACACCAATTTTTTCTTCAGATTGTTTTATCTTTTTCTCAACCGATTTAGCTGTTTTCATTAAGTTTTTTTGAACTTTTGTAAAACTTTCTTGGTACTCTTTATAAGCTTTATTTCTAGCATCTTCATCTTCAATTGACATTATTCTTCTCAAGTCATTTTGAATAGATACTCTTATAGCTATTTGAGTTTCATCTCTTAGTCCAGTTTTAATAGCACCAACTATTGATTCCAATACCATTAATTCTTCATCATACTTTATTACATCACTGAACACATTTACTAGTTCTACATAATTATCTTTTTCAACTTCTAAATCTTGCCACAGTGTCATTCCACTTTCAGATTCAGCTTCCATGTTTATGTTTAAAAGAACTTCTAAAATTCTTTCTTTAAATTTTAACACTTCTAAATCTCCACCATCTGCAACTGCATCGCATATATATACAAATCTTGAGGCATTTTTTCTTTCAGCAGGAATCTGTTTTTCATAAAAATCTCTAAGGTTTTTATCAGCCTTATCAAAATTTATATATCTTAAAGTGGCTAACCCACAATCTAATTTGTATTGATTTTTCAGTTTTAATGTCTCTTCATAAGTTCTTACTCTAAAAGGGATTATTACACCCTCCATAGTTTCACCTAAAAATTGACCAAGATTCAATGTCACATTCTTTTGAACTTCTTGTGATATTTGCTTTATCTTTTTTAAGTTATACTTTGCCATTATTCCCTCCTAAATATTTCAGAGAGTCACGAATGACTCTCTTATGTTATTTTTTATAGTTCAGCTGTGAACTTTAAGGCTGTCCCTTCTGAGGACTCATCTCTTTGAACGTACAGCCTAGTTATAAAAGTTTTGGTCTTCCTACTGGAATAGCATCTGGTGTTACATAAGTTTCATATTCTCCAGAATCTCTGTTGAATAACATAACCTCAATATAATGTTGCTTTTTACCAGCATCTAAACTGAAATCAACAGCCTTTCCATCTGCTCCCACTACAACAAAAACATTTCCTACTGTTGAAGCTTTTGCAGTTACATCTATCTTTCTAGCAAGAATTCTAGTTCCTGTTTGAATTTTAGTTGTTAATGTATTTTCTGCTTCCCATGCTGAAGCTGTTTTCTTTTTAAAAGTTATTGTTCCGTCTGCTGAAACCACACAAGCAATATTACCTGTAACTCCACCAGTTGGCTCTGCTCCAATGCAAATAGAATCTACTTCAAATTCTCTTAATTTCGAAGCATCGTTTTTAGGTGCTCCTTCTACAGTTTCCCAGAAATATCCTTTTCTTTCAGATAAGTCGCAACCTCTTGTCATTGTTAATGAGAATGAGTTGATATCTCCTTCTGTATAGTCTAGAGCTGACTTTCCTAATATAGCAAACATTCTGTTTACAGATGTTCCACTTCCTGCTACTGATAAAAACTCAGCACAAAGAGTTTTGTATTCTCTGTTTAATGAATCAGAAAATGGGTTTCTTTTTAATAAAGGCTCACCAGTTATTGAATCTGTAGCTCCTGCTTGTTTAATAAAAGCTCCTTCATTGTAATATAAATACATCCACGGTTGTTTAACCTCATGTGGTCTAGCTATATCAGAAGTTTCTTTTACTGTTCCATTTGTACCAACTGGAACTAATGAATCTTCTCCATTATAAAACCCTTCTCCATTGAAAAGTGCTAATAATTTTGACTTAGAACCTTGTCCTAGAGCATCTCCAATATAAATATAATCCTCTTGGAATCCAAAAGAAATATCTCCTGCTGGTTCTTGCTCATTTGTTGTTACTTGTCCTGCGATTTTACCAGAGTTAGTATTAGCAGTAACCTTATCATACATACCTGTTGACATGTTGTTCATTGAATAACTTGCTGGTTCTCTAGTTGTAATTAAGTTAGCTAGTAAAACTATTTTTTTCTTAGTTAAGTTTTTAGCTGGAGCTGATACAACTATTTCGCCACCAGTTCTTCCCACGAACTGTTCATTTCTTTCACCTAAAACATTCGGCATTTTATCACTTCCTTTTAATATTTTTGTTGTTATACAATGGTTTTAAGAAGCACCGTACCTCTCATTACCCTGTTTGACTTGTTGTAATCGTGTATATCAAATCTACAATTATCTTCTATGTACACGATAGATTTTGTTTTCTCATAGTTTTCATCTAATAATAAAAAATCTCTTCTTAATGTAGAT
The DNA here is from genome assembly GCF_051656525.1 of Clostridium sp. Lineage (GTDB taxonomy): Bacteria > Bacillota > Clostridia > Clostridiales > Clostridiaceae > Clostridium. The sequence continues at coordinate 72,157 of NZ_JBOGCC010000093.1, forward strand.
TGTATTTGGTCAATATAATAATTTGTCAAATCTCCATTTTCATCATTAAACGTGAATAAAACTAAGTCATATCTCCTTAGTTTTGAAGTTATATTCCTATTCTTTGTAGTTGATATCGTTGACACTGCGTATATTTCAACTTTATTTTCACCAACACTTTCTACATTTTCAACAATTAGTACCTCTGTTTTAAACTTAAAAGTTTTATCTGAGATTGGATTTTCAAATTCGATAACTCCAGTTGTAGGGTCATAACTAGATATGACATTACTTATAACTTTTTTATCAAACTCTACTTCAAGTCCACTTACATCTCCTACAATTTTTGGTATTTCTTCTTTTCCATATTTATCATATCTCTCATAATCTACCACATATATTGATTTTTTATCTTTGTTTACAAAATCTTTAAACAACATTCTTGGGAATGTCCTCTGAGTTGGCTTAACTTCTTCTAAATGTCCATCATTAACAGTTAAATTTTCTAACTTTAAATCTTCTATTCTTTTTATAAGTGTACTTTTTACTAAATCTTTCATTTAAAACCCCCTAATTCTACCAGTTTCAATGGCTAATAGAATTTTTGTGGTCATTTCATCTATTTCTTTTTCTACATCTTGTAACATACTTGCGTTCATTAAATCGCATACATAATCAACTTGACGTGGAACTAATAATGGGTCTTGCCTAGGATGTGTTAATGAAATCTTTCCATCTTCTGCTTGTCCTGCAAATCCGTCATCAATTATAGATATTTTATAAACACCATTTTCAGTTTTCTCAAATATATAACTTGCATCATCTGGAGTTCTTTTACCATATCTACTTTCCCAATAATTATAAACCGTATGGTCTAATTCTATTGCCAAGTCTGGTCTTTTTAACTCTTTTGATAATATATCTTTAATAACACCTCTAGCCACACCTGTGTCGTATGCTGTCATCATTCCTATATTTTTCATAACATGTGCAATTATATTATCTTTGTTTTTTTGAACTAACTTTGGAATATTATCTCTTACTTTCTTCATATCTCTTATAAACTGTTTTAGACTAATATTATTTCCCATAAATTACTCCATACAATATTAAACAGTCATCAAATCCACCATTTACACTTGGATTAACAACTACATATTCTTGTCTTTTATAAGTTATAGTTTGAAAGCCCGTAAGTGGAATATCTTGTGCCTTTAAATCCTCTAGTAAAATTCTGCATTTTATAGATTGTTTATCTTTAAATATGTCATAAGATATGTCGTCAGCGTTCACTTTGGTAACGCTAGAAGGCACTTCGTATTCTTCACCCGTACTACTCTTCACAACAATGCTTAGACCCACTATTTTACGGTGTTTTGCCATCATATTTGCATGTTTTTGCATTAAATTAGCCATATCTCTTGTCTCTCCCGATAAATAAAAGACCGATTTTATTACTACTTTCTTTTAATTTATCAATTTCACCTTCACAATAAGAAATATATCTGTAATAATAATCCATTTGTTCTTTCAATGTATGTTCCATAATTTCATCATCACCAGATTTAGTCATTTTAACTCCAACAGAATCTCCTGTTATTAGCTCATCTAGTTTTGATTGTGCTTTTTCAATTTGCGTTTCCCAATATTGAATTGTTTTCTCTGCCATTTTACCACCTACTTGGTAACTTTTTTATTTACTGCTTGTTTAACCTCAACAGGCTCAGAATTCCCTGCGTTCAAATCTTTTATTTTTTTAATCATGTCAAGCATAATCATAGAGTTTATAGTCATATCTAAATCTCTTTTAGACTCTCCACTTCCTAGTGCACCTGCAACTGGAATAGGTTCTCCTATTTCTCTAAAATACTCTATTGCTTCTAACTCATACTCTCTAAGTGTCTTCACTAACTTTCCCTCCTAAATATTTTTTTTAGTAATGTGAGGTAGGATTACTCCCACCCCACTATGTTAACTGATTACTCAGCTTTCTCTAAATCATAAGCACCTTGACAAGCTAATGCTAATGCCTCTAATGCAGTAACTCCTACATCAGCCATTTGTCCATTTGCATCTTTAGCTTTGTTTTTAACATCAAGAATAACTCCAGATTCTCTCTTAGTCACATACCACTCTTCTGGGAATATTCTTAATTTAGCACCTTTAACATCTGATAAAGACATGAATGTAGCTATCTTAGTTTGTGGTACAATTCCGAATCCTCTGAATTGAGGAGCTTTTTCAACTCTTCTGAATAATATGTCTTTCTTTCCTTCGTCTAAGAATATGATGAAATCATGTCCTTCTAACTCTGGAACTGGAATCCATTGACAACCAAATGGTCTTGGTACCATAGTTGAATCTAAACCTTCTAACATATGAGTATCTTTATTTCTAGTTGATTGTAATGTATCTCCAATTAAATCATAAATCTTTGAAGGAGAAGCTAATGCCATAACACCTTTTCCAGAATATGTCTTGTATGAAGTTATTAATTGAATTGAGTCAAAAATATCAGATTTAGCTAAAGTATCTCCTTTAATTCCTCTGTAGTGATATTTTTTCTCAGACTTTGCTGTTGGTTTTAAGAATCCTCTTGCTGGTTTTTCTCCTCTTAAGAATCCAAATTTATCAGAATACTCTCCTGTTCCTTGAGCATCGTCTGTTGGTATTTTTGCAGATAAAGATGAACCAGTGATTAATGCACATAGTCTAGAGAAAGCTAAGTATTGAACATATTGCTCAGTAGCAACAGATGTATTTCTTCTAGCTTCTGCATCTAAGTCGATTCCTTCATTTATTGCGTTATACACGTCTGTTTGTGAGTAATCATAAGTCATTACGTTGTATCCAACTGAATGCTTTAATGTAAACTCTTCAATATATTTTTGCATTTGTGGTGCAGATGACTCTAATCCACCTTTTTGGAAGAACACGTTGAAATGTTCAATAGGTAATTTAGCACCTCTTCCTACACCTTCTTGTCTTTCAATTCCTGCTAATAAAGCATTTAATGAATTTAAACCTTGATATCCTTTGTAGTTTCCAATCTCTACTAACTCTAATATATCTTGACCAATTCCCTCATACTTGAAATTAGGGATTAGCGTTGCTGATTCTCTTCCGATTAATACTTGCATATCCATCTTATTACATCACTCCTTTTAATTTTATTATAATTCGCACTTAATTTCTTTTCTGTGTGGACATCCTAAGAATCCAACTTTTATTGCTGTTGCAGATGAAGTTATTGTTAATTTTCCCTTATCTACAAACACTGGAGTTCCGATATCAGAAACTTTCCATTTTCCTCCACCAGCTACACCGTCTAAAGCCTCAACTCCTAGTATATCGAAAGCTCTGTATAACTCTTGGAAATCACCAATTTCTTTTTCGTTCTTTCCATTAGGTAAATATCTAGCATCCTCTATTGTTACTGTAGAACCTTCTGTGATTATTCCCACAGGTCTAATTGTATCAGCACCTTTTTCAACGCTAACTAAAAGACCGTCATTATTGAAACCTACTAAAGTTCCAATTGCAATTTTTTCTGCTAACTCATACTTTCCAATTGGAGTATAAATTCCAACGTTAAGGAAGTTAGTCACACTTCTTCTTTTTATCACTTAATTCACCACCTTTATTTTGTCTCAGTTGGCTTTGCTTTTAAAGCCACTGCTTTTGTTAAAACTTCTTGTCCAAGTTTGCAAATTATTTCTTTTCTAATTGGGTCACCTAAAACTCCAACTTTTACATACTTGTGTGCAGTTGTTACATTTGCAACATCTACGATTAATTCTCCGTTTGATAAGTAAACTGGTACTCCAATTTCTTTTAAAGTCCAAGTATTTACTTTCGCATCACTTGCACCAGAAACCCATACATTTTCTACGTTGATAACTTTAAAACAAGTATATAGGTCTTGGAAATCTCCAACTTCTTTGTAAGCTTTTCCGTTTGGAAGGTATCTTTTATCTTCAATAGTAACCGTAGAACCCTCAGTAATTACACCAATAGGTCTTACGAAGTTAGCATCAGTAATACCTTCAGCAGTAACAAGCTCACCTTGTTCAGTTATACCAACAAGAGTTCCAATCTCTAAATTCCCAGCTTCAGCAACAGGATATTTACCGATTGATGTGTAAGTTCCAATATTTAAAAACGAATCCACACTTCTTCTCACTCTTCGTCACACTCCTTTTCTTTATTTTAAACACAAACTATTAAAGTCCATGTTTTTTCATTAAATCGCCTATTTCCTTTCTCTTTTTATCTGCCTCAGATAACCCTTTTAAAGTTGGGTCTGGCAAATCCTTTTCAATATCTTTCTTTATTCTATCTACAATACTAGGATTGTCTTTAGCTTTGTGTTTTTCCATTTCTTCTTCATGGTTTAATGTTCTTGTCATGAATGATAAAGTTTTCATAGCTTCTTCTGTAGTAGCTTTTCCCTCTTTAACTTCTTGCATTAAAACAGAAATATGATTTTCTAAATAAGGCTTTTCATTTTTTATAGAAGTCATATCTTCAATGAATTTTCTAGAATTCTCAGCTTCTAATTTTTCAGCTTCAATTTTAGCAATCTTTTCATTTAATTCATCAATCTTCTTTTGAGTTTCAAGTTCTTTATTTTTAGCATCTGCTAAGATTTTATCAGCCTTAGCTTGATTTTCTTTTTCCAATCTTAACTTTTCAGCTTCCTTATCTAACTCTGCTTTTTTTACTTTAGCATCAACTGTCAAAGTTGTTTCTTCAAGAGCCTTTAAAGTGTTATCTAACTCAAGTTGTTTTTCTTCTAATTTATTGTTCAACTCAGCCTTTTCTTTGTTTGCACCCTCTAGTTTATCTGTTAATTCTTTAACTAAAGAAGTGTCATTTCCAGTTTGAGTTTCTAAATTTTGCTTTTCTAAATTCAATCTTTCTATAGTAGCAGACATAAGTTGACATTCTATGTCAAATTCATTTAACAGTGCTTTTTCTTCTTCTGTTAAGTCTACTCCATCTTTTCTTTTCTTTATAGCTTGTACTAACATGTTTTCCCTCCTAATTCATTTTAAACTTTTGTATTATTTGCATTTTTAACAGTTCTAGTAACAGATTTAGGTGTTGTCATCTTTTCGATACGTGCATCTTTTTCACCATTAAAGAACTCTTCGTTTATCTCAGTAACTCTTTGTTCAATCTGTTCTTCTGTCATACCTTTCTTCTTCATCAACTCTTGAATAGTTGTTATGTGAGTATTTAAAGCTATTTGGTCATATAATAAATCATCATAAGCTGAGTTTTTAATTATATTGTCTGGTCTTGCAAATGAATAACCATCATCGTAGCTTTCTTCATATAACTTAGCATCTTGAAGTATCATTTTAAAGAATGGTTTAAATGCCTCTATAATATTGTCTATATAAGTTTCTATCTTATTTTGCATTCTACTATTAACTTGTTGATACATTTTAGAACTATCAGAACTTCCTATTTTACTCATCAAAGTAGGATTAGTTAGTCCAACTGTATCATATAAATTATCTACAACAGTTTCATATTCTCTAAATATTGGCTCAGATGAGTTTGTTATTTGAACTACATCCATTTTACCTTGTGATTTCCACTCTAATGGGTCAGCTTTCTCTGGAAACACACTTTCCATTTGAATCATACCACCGATTCTACCGTCACCAGCTATTACCTTACAATCTGTCAAGAATAATTTTGGGAACGCATATTGTCTATGTATTCCTCTTATATCTGTTGTTATTTGGTCTAATCTTAAACAATCATCAATATACTCACTTGCTGGAATCTTAGAAAACTTATCTCCCTCTTTTTTAAAAGAAGGAATGTGGATAATTGGAATCATATTTTTATATGCTCCTAAATTTTTATCCTCATATATTTTAACTTTCTTTTTACCATTGTCATCTTCAATCACATTACCTGTTTCATCTCTTAGATTTCTTATTATAGAAACCTTTCCTTTCTCATATATTGTTGTTACAGTTTCGGAAAACTTAACATTTATTTCTCCTGTTGAGTAATCTACCTCTTCTTCTGAAATATCTTCTCTATAAACATAGGTTTTTGGATTGTTAAATTCATCTAGTAAAATATCTTTCATATTTTCAGTTTTTAAGATTTTAACATTAAACTTTTTAGCTTTAACATCATAGTAATAATGAAGAAATACATCTCCTCCACCTTCTAAAATGTCATAAATCTGTTTATTTAATTGTTTCCACTTTATTTCATTTAAAACTTTTTTAATAATTGCATTTTTCTTTCCATAAGCATCTTTCTTTTTACCAGTTGGAACTGCATGAGAAAGTGTTGGACAGAAAGATACAAACACATTTATTACTTTGTTCATAAATCCATAAGAATGATATAGTTTTTTTCTTTCACTATCTTGTATTGAGCCTTGTGAGTCAACACAAAACATATTACAGAAGTGTTTATAACTATTACCTCTTCTCATGTCATCTATGATTTTCATGGCAACTTGTCTTCTATTCAGACCACCATATTCTTCTGTGGCAACCATACCACTAAGATATGTTGACATTCAATCAACTCCTTTCTATAGCATAGCCCAAACTGTTTGAGCACCTGTGCTTTTTATATCTTCAAACCCTCTAGGTTTGTAATCTTCTTTATAAGAGAATTTTTGTGGCCTTAAAATCCACATTTTTCCACTTCCATCACTCGCTCTTCTTTTTCTTTTATCTTTAGACCTATCTATAATTTCTTTCACACAAATATTAAACAGTGCCAATGAGTTAACATGGTCATCTGTAAATCCATCGCCTTTTGGAGCAAAGTATTGAACTGTTGTTTTTCCATCATTATGTTTTTTAAGCATATACAACATTTCTTCTACTAATTGTTCACTCTCCCAAGATTCAAATTCTTTTAATAATTTTGTTCTTCCGTTATATAAACAACTCTCTAAATATCCGAATAAGAATGACTTATTTTGGTTATAAGCGTAAGGCAGTACCATGATATTCAATCCATGAATTGCCATATATTTATTAAATAGCTGTGTGAACATTTGTCCACCTGCTGATGAACTATCTATCGCAACCATATCTAATTCATATTCTTTACATTTTAAAACACATTTTTCAGCAAACTCTTCTCCTGTTTGTTTCATTCCATCTTTGTTAAATGTTATGATTTCACAAACATCAGACCTATATGTTGAAGTTTTTTCTCTAGTTTTATCATTAAATGACTCTTCTAGGGTTGTTTCTCCTATTGTCATAACCTTATAGTCACCACTAGCTGAAACATCTATTCCTGCAACTTTATATCTAAATTCTCCACCAATTGGTTTTCTTATAGAGTTTTGTAATAAATTATTGTCATCCATTCTTTCTCTTGACATGAATTTACCACCAATATCATCGGTATTCAAATAGTAGTTCCACTGTATTTCTGTATTTTTTATTCCACCACTTGCTGTTTTAACTTTTTTCTCATAGTCATTTTTATAATTCTGTGCCAATGGCTCAGATATTAATTTTCTATGCTTGTAAACATCTGGAAATTGATATAACATTGTTTTTACACCACGACTAGCTTTTGCCCAGTAAAAAACCGAACTCGCATCAGCACAAGGAACACCTGCAAAACAAGTAATACCTCCTGTTGATGATGTAAAGTTAGCCATTGACGTTCTAAATAATTGAGCATCAATTAGTCCTGCTTCATCGAGAACTAATAAGTAAGCAGACAACTCTTACTATTTCTAAATTAAGTCGCAACACTTAACAAAACTGTCTTACAGTTTCTAGACTATATCTTCTTTTACTTTCGTAAACACCCTCTCGTTTCGAGATTCATTAGCTTAATCCCTACAATACTCACTTCACATTGTATTTCAACAATGCTTATTTTTTTTAAGTTTTCTTTAGTCGTTGAACACATATCTTATCTTCGTAAGACACTTCGTAACTGATTAATCAAATTCTACTAGCTTTTACCATACCTAATTTCATTACGTTAGCCACTGTTTACATCACTGCAACAGCTTGGTGTAGTAGTTTTTAAGATACTTCCAGTTTTAGAGAGGTTTATAGACAGCCTATCTGACCGTCTTGTGAACTTCCACATGTTATATTCCTTACTTCTGAGTAAGCAATTCTTGTTCCATCCACAAATTCTTTATCTATCTCAATTAAATCAACATTATCTTTCAACCTTGACTTTGGGTCTAGGTCTTTTGTTATCAATTTATCTCTATGATGTTTGTTATAATGGTCAACAGCATATTGAATTTTAGGTTTAATTTTTTTATACAATTCTTTTACAGCATCATCTTTATAAGACCCCATTACAGCAGTATATCTCATAGTTGGAACATCTACGTATTTTGGCATATATACAACAGCAAATGGAACTATTATTCCTATTAAGAATGATTTTCCTGCTTGTCTTGATATAGCCCATAAAAACATTTCAGAGTTTTTCTCTAATAATGCACGTATTGCCAATATTAATATACTCCATTGCAAAGGAAATAAAGGTTGGGCTATGTCTTTTCCTGTTTTTTTATCTTGTACCTTTGAAACATCTTTTACAAATCTTATTAAATCTTTCCATATAGGATGTGTCATTGGTGTTGCTTGTTTATTTTCAAAATTGTAATCATATCCTATTGGCTCAAATGGTTTGTCTCCAACTTTACCAAATACAACTGAAGATTTAGGGTCTATAAAAATTTGTCTTTTCATAGTTACACCTCTTCGATATCTATAATATCATCTTCATGTCCTTCAAAACTCATAAATGACCCAACTGTTTCTTCCCAATTATTAGCTTCTGTTGTAGCCATATCTTCTTGGTCTTCTCCACTTTGAAGTCTTTCATCTTGCACATTTCTTACAATTTCTTCCATCTTCTTTATATTTTCTTGCATATCTTTCATTATTTTCAACTTAGTTGGAGCGTCATCTATTGCATCTTCTCTAAGCATTTTTTCATACGCATCGTTCATAGCTTGTAGTTTTGTCAAATTTGTTATTCTAAATAATGCTGGATTTATATTTACAGTTTCGAGATATTCTTCTTCACACTTCTTAAAAAATGCTTCCATTTCTAAAGTCCACTCTGAATCCAACAATCTTTCAATTAGCTCTACTGTGGCATCATATCCTTGCATTTCTAACTTATATTGAATCTGAGTTGGCGTAAGCTTCCTAGCTCTATACTCTAATACTTTTCTTACCATATCATCTTGACCCTTTACAGCCAATTCACTATTTTTAGTTTCTAATAACCTATTTGCTTTTGTGACTTCTATCAAAGCAACCTGTTTTTCTTTTTCTAAATCTAGAATCTGTTTCTTCAAATCAAGTACCATAAATATTAAACTTTCTTTTGATTCTCTTGTAAGAACGTGATAGCCTTCTGGCTTTCTTTCAGTAGCCATTATCTCACCTCGATAGAGTCTAAGAGATTCATTATTCTGTTTGTTTCAGATTCTACATCAAGATTTGATAGTTTCCAAATATCTCGCATGTAATTCATGATAATATCGACAGAATATTTTTTAAAGTTTGAGTCTAAATTTAGAATCTTAACCAAGTTAGCTCTTCTAGTTTTTTCATCATTTTGCTTTTTCTTAGAATGTCCTGCATTGTTCTTTCTACTCCACTTTTCAAAATCGGCGTTTGGTTTAAGTCTTTTTGACATAACCGTGTGATAATGGAAGATAGACTCTTCTGTTATTTCTAACTTTTTCTTCCAATAACTTACTGTTCCCATAGAAACCATTAGCTTTTTAGTTGAAAATTTATCCTTTTTGAACAATCCAGTTTTTTCTATAAACTCATCTGAACTCCAAAGTTCTCTGTCAGATACCTTATCTCCAGTTGAGTCAATATAATTTTCTAATAAATACATCTGAAAATCTGATTCAGATATTTTTAATCTTGCTCTTCTTCCCATTTTTACTATCACCACCTTTTAGGAAAAATAAAGTGTAGGAGTAGGAGGGGTCTCCTACACCATACTTCAGTAAACTATTTCGTATTCTTTCGAAGTCCTAATTTTACTGAAAAACAATTCGCCAACAGTCTTCTTTTTCTTTTTATCGAATAAAGAATCGAACTCTTTTTCAGTAACATTTTTATATTTATACATACTTCCTTCATTAAAAATCACAAACAACACATTTTTGCTTGGGTCAAACATTACAACTTTTAAATTTGTTGACTCAACGTGCTTAATTATCATAACATTCACCGCCCGAATATATGTGTAAAAAAATTTTAGCAGAGGTTTTGAATTTTTAAATGCAGACCTCTTCGCTCATCGCAACTGCAACGTAATTATTCCTCTCATAATATGTCATAAATTATGGTACTCTATACCATAGATTTACGATAATTCATCTATTTTTTTCTGAATTTCATTTTTTTCATCTTTTGTTAAATTCAAAGTTTTCATTTGTTCTTTCATTACACTTATTAAAAAATCAGTATCAGAAAGCTCATTATCGTCTTCTTTAAATTCCTTTTCTTTTATGTGCATGTCATAGCAGTCTTCCATTATTGACAAAACATCTATCATTTTCATTTCATTTATTTTATTGTTTGTGTTTTCTATAGATGTTCTAACCGTTTTAACATTCAAACCCAATTGTCTAGCTATACCACTGTATGTCATATTATATTCTGAGTGCATATACCAAGCTAAAGCCGTGTTTTTAGAATATATTGATTGTATATACGCTAATAACATAGATTTGCTATAAAACCTCATCTCTTTTCTAAAAAAATCCTCATTCATAGGATTGCCTTGTATATTAGAACTAGCCAATACATCTAAGATTGTATTTTCTCCTATAAAAACTATGCTCCTATCTTTAAAATTCTCATTCTTTGCCATCTACTTTCCTCCTAAATACAAAAATGCAGAGATTTCTCTCTGCTTTCTTGTTTATATTTTATTTTTTACTACTCACAAACAATCATAACATCTACTCTGTCATCGCCATGTGCGAAATATGTTGTTTCAAATTTAATATCTACCAACTTTTTTCCTTTTAAAAAATCAGAAACACATTTTCCGTTATTTTCTCTTTCTTCTTTTGATGTATTAAGAAAGCTGAAAAATTTAACTTCCATTTAATAATCACCACCTTCTGTATATATTATAACACATTTTAGTTGGTTTGTCAAACAATTTGATAAATAAATTTATATAATTCTAGTACTTCCTTCTCTATTCTTGCATTTTAAAACTCTATTTTCAATATATAAATCATTAGCAAATAAATTTATTCCTTTATTTGTCAATATAATTGTGTGTTTATTTGAATCACCATCACAAACCTCTGTTAAATGCTTAAATATTTTGTGTGGTTTATTCTTTTTCTCAAATATTTCTGTTGGTTTTCCATTTTCATCAAGATAACCATTTCTTTTAAACCCATCTATAAATTGCTCAAATACATCTTTTTGGTTTGGAAACATTTGCTTTAAGTATGTTTCTAAACTTTGGCATCTTCTATTATTATTTAGAGTTATATTTGTGTAATTTCCAAGTTTATCTTTAAGTATTCTGTTTTCTTCTTCTAATTTTTCAAAGTCTTCATTTGTAAAGTTTTTATTATCTATATAGAAATTATTCTTTCTAATAGATGGAAGGATTTCTCCATAAACCCATTCTTGAAACTCCTCAGCCTCTTTTCTATTGCTTCTAAAAACAAGCTGATAAACGCCTATTTCTGTAATCATTGTTAGATTATTGTTTATAACTTCAGACTTCGGAATTTCCGAATTCCCAATGTTTTCAATGGTTCTCACGTATACCTTTTTCTTTTGAGATGGTTTTATGTTTTCTGAAACTGCTGTGCTATAGTTTTGATATCCTAATAATTTCGCTATATCCTTTCCTATAAACATCTCTTTTCCATCTACATCATATACAAAAATCTCTAATCCTAATCTGTTGTTTTCAAATCTAGTTCCTTTTAAATTCATTTTAAATCTCCTCCTCTAATTCTAAATATTCTTTTATTAAATCTTCCACTATTGACGACATACTCTTTTCGTCATCGACAGCTTTGTGTTTAAACATCTTCCATAAATTTTTATCAATGTAAATATTAACTCTTGTTTTATCCATTTTTTTAATCTCCTCCGTTTCTTTTATATTTAAAGAATACCACACTTATACATATATGTCAACAAAATTTTAATTTATTTTAAATTAAAATGTTTTCACACTAATACCTCTTAAAATTATACTAAAATTTAATCCTGTGTGCCACTTTTTAGTACCTAAAACCGATTTAAAAGCATTGAGCCACAATTTATACTACAATGAAGTATGAAAGCCATTTTAGATAATGAGAACGAATTATAGAAAATAAAAGTCGCATTTTATTCACACAAATAAAAAAGAGAGCTAAATGCTCTCTACTTCTACTTCAATATTTTAATTAAATTTTGCACTATCATCGCAATTGTACCTGTACACACAACAATATACGCTAATACAAACACAATATCCAAAACTTTATCCACTTTCTTCGGTATTTCAAATTTTACATATTTAGTAAGAACAGACCATAACACAGACATCATTACTAACATACAAGCTATCAAATATACTATTATAACAGCCATTACTCAGTCCCTCCAATCTTTTCTATATCTTCTACACAATTACAAATCTCACAATTTTCTCCACACTCGCATTTTCCTTGTTGCTCATAGAATGAAACTCCCATTTCTTCTCTATATAAATCTAATTGAGATTGTAATTCATCTTCTACTGCACAAAGTTGATTTTCAAGTAATGCAATATTTTCAGCAAAAGCCTCTGATTTAAAATACCCTCTATTTTTATACTTAACTAACAACTCTTCTAATTCATTTTTATGTAAATATAAATCTTCTCCACTTTGAACATGCTTTTTATCCTCATCATTTAATTGTAAGTTTTCAACATATTCTTTATCAAGAAACTCATTTAATCTATTTAAATTTTCTAAAACGAATTTGTTAGATTTATGATTTGGACTTGAAGTTGTATCGTACATCGCTCTTCCAGAAACTCTACAGTCAGCTAAATGCAACATTCCCATTCCACTTTCAAGTATAATTATATTTGCATATTTAATCATAAATAAAATATAAATTCCTGCACTTGCCACCATTCCATTTACTAGGAAAGTTACTTCAAAATCTTCTGGTAAATTATTAATATAATCTGCTAATGTGAATAAATAATCTACATCTCCACCATTAGATTGAAAATATAAATCTAATGCTTTGTATCCATTTTGTCTATACATTTCAATGTCATTAATCAAATTTCTTATAGAATCTCTGTTAAACTCATCATCAAAATAAAACACACCTTTTTCATTTTCTGTGAAAACTATTGGGTCAATTTTTGGTGCACCTCCAAATAAGAAATCACCATTTACTTTGCTTTTGCCATTTAACACCAAGTTATTAATATTCATTCTCATTAAACTCCTCCTCCTCATCTATGCCAAGTTCTTTGGCTAATCTTTTATTTATACTTCTAACTACACTATAACTTTCATTATATTGCATTTGTGTGAAGTTGTGTGATTCTAAAACTACCCACTCTTTTTTATTAAAATCATATTTCATAAAATTGAATTCATATCCAAGATAACTAAATCCATATCTAATTTGATTGTTATTTAAATGAAATATTATTGATTGTAGTCTTGCAATAGCACGTTCTCTATTTGTTAAATTTTTAATATCATCTTTGTTTTTATAATTTTTTAAATTTTTCCTAGACATATACACCACCACTTTTTAAAAAGATAGGGAGATTTTACTCTCCCATTTTATTATCCTAATATCTCTATTTTATCTAAAGCTTCTGCAACATTTCTACATACACTTCCTCTTTCTATTTCTGATAGAGTTAGCACACAAACACCTTCAACATTTCTCAGATACTTATTTGCTAAATATAGTCCAGATTTATCAATCGAACTCATAACATCAGTTTGTTGTGCCACATCTCCCATTATAACCATTTTTGAATTATCGGTTATACGAGTCAAACAACTACGCAGTGTTTTTAAATCAATTGACTGTGCCTCATCTAAGCAAACATACGTATCATCATAACTAGCACCAAGAATTGAATCAAGTGGTAAGAAGTCCATTTGTCCAAAAGTTTTAAACTCTTCGAATATTTTCATTCCATCTCTTCTTACTTTTTTACCATCTTTTTCAAAAGTGTGAACACCATTGCTTAAAGCTTCTAAGTTCGAAGTATAGTTTACCATAGAATATCTTAATTTGTTATCAATATCTCCAGTTAACCAACCTATTTCCTCATGTCTTGAAAGTGGAGCTTGTGATTTAGCTAATAATATTCTTGAATAATTTCTTTTGTTCACAACATGCTCTAATCCACATGCCAATCCTAAGAACGATTTTCCACAACCTTGTCTAGCTGATAACACAACAATCTTAACTTCCTTATCCATTAAAGAGTCTATTAATATTTGTTGTTCTATATTTTTATGCTTTACACCATAAGGAGAATGTGATTCTACATGATGCAATCTACCTTTTCTTATTTTTACCAATCTCTTTTTAGTTGGGTCTGATGAATTTATTAATAATAAATAATCCATACAACCAAACTCTTCAAATCTATCAAACAAGTTTAAGTTATTTAAAACTTCTCCTTTTACATAAACTTCTGTATAAGAGTTTGTTAATTTACTATAATCATCTTTTGTTTGCTGAGGAATATACTCGCAATTTTGACCATTTAATCTCATTAAGTTATAACAAGAAAAATCTGATGTGTGAGCTACATATTCGTCTTCTTTTAGTATAAAAGAATTAACAAACCAATCGTCGGCTATCTTTATTTCATTTGAACATAAAGAACAATCTTCTAATTGTGTTGTTGGATTTAATACTGTTACACCATCAAAATCATATGTGTCTTCTTTTAAACCATCTACTTCTTTTAACTTTCTATGAAACAATCTTGATTTAAAACCTACTACTCCTTCTCTACTTTTTTGGTTATCCAATTCCCTCATAACTTCGATAGGAATATATACAGTTTTACCTTTGTATTGAGACAACGAAGGATTTGTTAAAATTATATTTGTATCTAAAACATAAATCATTTATTACCTCCCAAATTTATTTTAATAAGTGTATTACTTATCTTGTGTAGATTATACCATACTTTTAATCTTTTGTCAACCATTCTGAAAACTTTATTTTTACACCATAGTTTGAAATAGATAAATTTTAAGGCCTTAGAGTATGTAACCCTAGTACTTTATCCTAAATCTTGTTGTAATCGTTTTTAGGTATTAAAAAGTGATGTAGAGGCTCATTTTTCAACCTAATTTTATGCAATCTTAACTTTTACTATCTACTCCTGTAGGTTGAGTCCTTACAAAGCTCTTAGCTATGCTAAAACCTTTTCCAGTACTCTGTTAGCTGTATTCTAAACTTGCTATATTTATATATTGATTTAGTTTTGTTTAAAACACTTAAATATAGTTAATAGTTAACAAGTCTGGTTGAAGTTCTTGTGTGGAAATAGTTTATCCCTACTGTTTCAGAAAATAAAAAATAATCTAAAACAATAGGGTTGAGTTAAAAGTCTGTACATCGTCTTTTAGCATCATAGTTAACTTCTATATTCTGTAATTCCAGAATCACATACAATCTGTCCATATGTGCTGTACCATACTGACTACTTAGTATTTTAGATACAAAAGAAGAAAATCCCAAACAGATTATCCACTCCAAGCCTTTTGAGGTAGCTTTCACCTTGCGTACATTCATAACAGCAGACGTGTTGCCTCCCATATCGCTCAACGCACAGCGACTCTAATTTAATCATCCTATTCAATTAATCATCTTTAGAAATTTTTGTTCACTTATATTGCAGTCGATTGAAGTATAATATAAAAAATATTGTTTGTCAAGTAGTTATTTTCAAAAAAATAAAAAAATGTGTTACATCCATATACACCGAGGAAGTTAGTGAAGATATGTTGAACTAGCTACCACCAAAAGTGGTTGCGTAGTGAAACATAATCTGAACAACTGAGCTGTGGATATAGGACTGTAACTTTAAAAAAGAAAAAGAAGAAAAGAAACTAACGCACACTTCCTCACAAAACAAGTTTTGTTCAGAAGCGTTTGTTGTTCGCCCAAACAAGTTTGTGCTCACATTTAGATTTGTGTTCAGATTGTTTTAAAGAGGAAAATAACAATAAATTAAATATAAAGGTGGGGGGAATTTTTAACAATTCTATATATCTATATTGGGTTGGTTTTCAAAAGAATATATAGAATGTACAAAAATTCTTTTTTTTATAAAATTTTGTAAAAATGATTGACAAATTTTAAATAATATGATAATATTTGATTATATCTTGTAAAAGGAGTGATTTAAATGGAAGATAAGTTCGAAAGTAAAACTAATAATAAAATTGAAAACGACTTGCCAACAAAAAAATTAAAACCGATATATAAAGTTGAAGTTGCATATGCTTGTTTAAAAGAAGGGTTTGTTGTAGAGGATACAAAGATTCACAACAAATTTGAAGGTAGGATTGTATTCTATTTCGAAAAAACTAAGGAATTAAAAGAGTTTGTTCATAGTAAATTCGGAATAGTTTTATAATAAAAATAAAAATATCAAAAAAGGTGGTGTCTGATGACAACAAAACAAATTTTAAAACTGACAGATATTATGTCAAGAATAAACGAATCAACAAAAGAGTTGGTTAAAGGAGGGTTTGCAGATAGAAAAACAATAAGCAGTATAAAAAGTAATCTTAGTGCTTACAAAGAATACACATCTCTAAAAGATGGAAGTGTATATTATTCGTCTGAAATAAGCATTGAAGAACAAACTGCCAATTTCTTCGCTGGATTGGGATTTAAAAACTTGTCTAATTGTGAAGTTTTACATCATAGAAAGATATTATCTGATATGCTTGGAATAAGTGCTAGCTTAGTATCTAGAAAATATGGAAAAAGTAATGACAATTTATTTCTTTATGATGAAAGCAAAGAGATAGAAATATTGAAACTATTAGATAAGTACACAAATCAAGATTCAAAAGAGTTGTTAAAAAAATTTAGTAGAATCGAAGATGGAATAGTAAAATCACATGGAACTAGAAGTTCGTTTATGGACGAAAGAAATGTTCATACATTATATAACATATATATGTGTATGTTTGATTTACTAGATGGCGATGAGATTATAATTGAAAATGATGAGAATTTTTATTCTGAAATGTATTATTTAAATTGTTCAAAAGCTATAATGCCAACCATAGAGGTTATTTCTGAAAAGTATAAACTAAAGAAAAAGTTTGTATGTAAAATGTGGTTTGTATATTTCTTAAAAGAAAAAGATGTTTGTTTTAGCCAAGAATTAGGTAAAAATGTAGCTGAATATTTTTTTAATAGTCCACTATTTTCTCATAAAAAAGAATTAAAGGTTATCCAAGATAATGACATTGAGTTTCCAAATGTTGTATATTATAAAACTAATATGCAAACAATGTCAGATGAGTGCAAGTGGTATTTCTTGGAACAGGTTAATAGTGGAAAAGTGTGCTCTAGAATTAAGAAAAGAGATTAAATTAAAAAATTTTTAAAATATTTTTCAAAAATGCTTGACAAAAAATGAAAAGTATGATATACTATGTGTATAAGTGGTTGAGAGCCATATGGCTGTGAAGATACAGCCTTCCTTTATTTTTTATGGTAATTTTAGAAAATGTTACGCCAATAACAAAACAAGTGCAATTCTTGTGATTACCACACCTCCATTCATGGATATAAAACGCTAAAAATTGCTCTAATCACTGTTCGCCAGACAAATTAGAGATAGTTGCACGTCTATATAAAATGTGCATTTTATGGTTCTTTAGCTCAGTTAGGTAGAGCGTACGCCGTTGTAGTGTAAGGTCGGAAGTTCAAATCTTTCAAGAATCTCAAAGAAACTTCTCCTGTTGGAGTTGTCGTAGAAGCACAAAGGGTGCGAATGCTACCACTGGAACAGTCTGAACAGAAATGTAAAGAACAGTGGTAATGACAGTTGTATTTACTTTTGCGAGTAAATGGATTGAGCCGACTAACACCTCTCCTTAGGAAGTGGAAAAGAAGAGTCGGCATTTAAATATACGCACATGTTCCAAGGTGGCGACGGAGTCTCCAAAACTCTGTGAGTAACGTTCGATTCGTTATGCGTATGCCAATGTTTCTAAAGTGTTATGGATTGCACGTCAAGCTACGGACTTGAAAGTTGGGGTTCGATTCCTCATAGGAACTAAAATTTAAATATTGTCGGATAGTTCAATTGGTTAGAACATCACCACAGGTGTCTGAATGTGGTTCGAGCCCACAGATGTCGTTGGTTTCGCAGACTTAGTGAAAATGCTGGCTCGATTCCAGCTCTGACATTCAAATGGTAGGTTATGCTAAATGGTAAGCAAACAGTTTGCTAAACTGTCGTCGTTAGACTTGCGAGTTCGAGCCTCGCACCTACCTAATTAATAAAATCACTGTTTCATTCGCCGAAATCGTATAACAGAATTACGCCTTCGTTGCTGTAGGTTATATTGGTGCAAATCCAATTTTTGGCAAAAATAATTAAATTAGCTAATTGTGTTTGAAATAACACTGCGAGTTTATACGTTACTACCTCTGAAAACGTAGGCCGAATAGGAAGTGTTTCTCTAGTCAGAAAAGAACGCCTATTCAACTTATGACATCTTACTAGTATGGTAGCTAGTGAAGTTCGAATCTTCAAGATGTCGAAAACTGTTGATTCTAGATATAGACACTCCCAACCAATTATAGCGAGTATAAAAGAGTGATTGGCTACTTTCCCAAGTGTTACTAGTTTTAACGCTGAAATTAAATTGGTCGCTCCTGTTTAATCGTGTTCCTCTACGAGAGTGAGGGTCTAATATGGGAGATTAATTCAATTGGAAGATTCACAAAACTAGAGCTTTTTGTGCGATGTTGGTTCGAGTCCAACATTTCCCTGTAAATTTACAGTCCTTAGCGACAAGAATAGAGCACAGAATGTAATTCGTGTAACAACGTGGACTTGTGCCAAATTAAGTAGTTCGTGGATAGCAACCTCACGAGGCCTATCCCTAAAATCCTAGTTATCTAGGTGTCACGCCAAATGGCGTTTATAACAAGCCTTTTACGTAAAGGATGTCCGAACAGTAAATCTTTACATACATGTTAATTACATTGTGTAAAGTTATTCGGAAAACAAGCTTTTGCAAAAGTATTAGCTTTGGTGTGAGCTAAATCACATCCTAAGTCGCCTACCCGTTGGGGTAACAAAGGTTGACCACGTAGTTACTTGCGTGAAAAGGAGTAAGTTAGCACTCGGACTTAGTTGTGTGGGATTCCCAATAAGACCAAAAGTATAATTCGAAAAATGGAAGTTGTAACTAAGCCATAAATCGTACTGTCGAGTGCAGAGTAACCATGCTAAAGTTGGAGTGGGAATTATCCCTTAAATAATAAAATCAAGTAAGTTGCAACTTACAGGTTTAAACTCCTTTTCTCAACTAGATGATTGAGGATAAAACATTAATGCTGAAAGAATGGGTCAGTGGTCTACTGAGACAGAAAATTAGAATCGGGAGTAACGGTTAGAATATTACTCAGATGTTAGGGTATAAAATCCCAACAAAAAAGTTTATACTGTCCGAAAATTTGCATAGACGGACTCAAAATATATCTATGTAGGTGGTTTGAGCCATGAAATCAAACTAATAGCGGTGGCATTAGCTGTACTCGTCAGCCTTAGCTAAAAGAGTCAACTGTGGTTAATAACCACACCCACCAATTTAGATTTTTAGCTGAACATAAGAGTCAGCACTGTTTCCTAATAACAGAAAAATTAGGTTAGGAATGTACAGGATTGTAAAAACGATTCTATCCGAAAGATAGACAGAGTAGCCAAGCTGTGAATTGGACAAGAAAAATTGCCTTCCATAAATGGAGTAGAGTCAAGCGACTCGAAAGGCAAAAACTGTTTAGTGCAGAAGTTCATGAGAGAACTGCACAAGCGTAGCGAACTTGTGTGACAATTAATGGAATACCCAAGCCTTATCGGGAACGAAAAATCTACGTGTCCACTGCGTTGAGTGTGGAAGTGTAATGCTGAATACGTGACATACTACGAGATGTCAGAGCCTCTTACCAAAACAGGTTTCGCCAATCATAAACCTTGCGAATGCTAAAAGATTGGTGTCCAATTGTATGTGCACTTTCAGTTGGATTAGTTAGATAATTAATTGTCTATCTAATCGTGCTGAAAAGCACACAGCTAAAGATTCTCTTCTTGGCTGTTTTCTTAGTTTTAATTCATTTTGAAGACCTCCAATCAAACAAATGAAAATTCCAGCACACATCAAATGAGGATGTGGGTTGGGTAGACTGGAATAGGGCGTAATAAAATTCATATTTTAACACCTCCCTAAATTGTTATAGAATAGAAATGTCTTTTGTAAATCCTCCTTGATTTAAATAGATTGCACTATTCCAGTTTACTCAGCTTAGGCTGAAACCTCCCCTTTTAGAGCCTGTTCCCCTACAGGCTCGTTTTTATTTATCAAAATGCTTGACATAGTATATGAAAGTATGGTATAATGTGGATATAACAAAATAAAAGGAGAGTGGTGTATGGAATTAATAACAATAAACACTAATGATAAATTTGAACAAGTTGTTAGTGGTAGAGAATTACATGAGAAATTAGAGGTAAAATCGAAGTACTTAGATTGGTTTGGAAGAATGGTTGAATATGGATTTGTGGAAGATATTGATTTTGTTGATGTAAACGAACTTGCTCAAAAAAAAGAAGGTTCGAGATTAGTAAAAAGAGAGCAGATTAATCATATTATTTCAATAGAGATGGCAAAACAGTTATGTATGTTGGCTAGAAATGAAAAAGGTATGCAATTTAGAAAGTATTTCATAGAAATAGAAAAGGCTTGGAATGACCCGACTCAAGTAATGGCTAGAGCATTACAAATTGCAAATAAGACAATTGAAGAGTGTAAAACTAATATTTCTAACTTACAATTAGAAAACAAGTCGCTTACAAAAGAAGTTGAGCATAAAGAAGATGTTATAATTGGATTAGTAACAGATATTGACCTAGCTACTAAAAGGCAAAGAATCACACAAGTTGTGAAGAATAATACTAAAAATTATAAAGACAGATACAACTTGTTGTATAAAGAATTTGAGTTGAAATATCACATGAATTTGAATAGAAGATTGGAGTCTGAAACTACATTGGCCATAAAACCTAAGATAAAAAATAAAATGGATTTTATAGACAGAGGGTTGGGTATGATTCCAGAATTATATGAGATTGCGTGTGTATTGTTTGAAACAGATATGCAAGAAATAATAAAAAGATTTGAAAGATAGATTTTTGGAATATAATCCGTCACACACGTGGCAATAAAGATTAGAAAGGAGTGGTGTGGTTTGAATCATGAAACTTAGAGGAGAAATGAAAGATTTACAAGTACATGAATACATGGAAATGTTTGAAAGATTTGTAGATTTAGGTGGAGTAATATTAAGGAATGTAGAAATATTGGCCGATGAAACTATGTTTGTATTCATTGAGGCCAGTGGAAAAAAAGAAAAGATAATGATTACCGACTATGAGAGCATACATAATGCGTGTGAGCTGTGTATGGGTTATGGTTGGATATAAAGGAGAGTGAAGTGATAATTGAATATCATAGTTACAAAAAAAGATGGAACAACAGAAAGTTTTAATAAAGATAAAATATTTACTGCGATAGATAAGAGTGCTAATAGAGTTGGTGTTCATTTATTAGATACTCAAAAGGAAGAAGTTGTTAGGAACGTTATTGGAGATATAAATGACAATGTAGTTTCTGTAGAAAAATTGCACAACTTAGTAGAAAAAGCTTTGATTTTAACAAACAAAGAAACAGCAATTTCTTATATGAATTATAGAAATTATAAAAAAGATTTCGGATACGCTTTAATGGATGATATAGAAAATCAAGTAAAAAAGACACTTAATGAAGTAGATAGAGAAAACTCCAACTCAAATACAAGATATATTTCAACCAAAAGGACTGAAGTAGCACAAATATTCGCAAAAGAAATGTATCAAAAGATGTTTTTAAACAAAGATGTTATACAGGCTATAAAAGACGGATATATTTATGTGCATGACCTTAAAGATATGCTTTTGCCACAATTTAATTGTTGTTTAAGTGATGTTGGAAATATATTAAAAGATGGATTTGAAATGGAAGATGTTCATTATAACGAACCAAAAGACATAAGAACGGCTGTTGGTCAAGTTGGAGATGTTGTAATGGTTATATCTGCACAACATTTTGGAGGTCATACCGTACCAGAAATAGATAAAGTTTTATCTCCGTATTACGAAAAAACTATTGTAAAATACGAGAATAAGTACAAAGAAATGGGAGTTGTAGATTACAAAATTTTTGCAAGAAAAGATGCTTACAACGACTTAAAACAATCGCTTCAAGGATTAGAAGTAATGTTAAACACGGTTGTTAGTGCTAGGGGTAGTTATCCATTTACAACGTTTAGTTTTGGTAACTGTGATAACGAATACGAAGCAGACGTATCTAAAGCTATTTTAGAGGTTAGAATGGAAGGACATGGAAAAAGTGGAAAGAAAAAAACTATGATATTTCCAAAGCTAGTATTTTTACACCACGAAGAAAAACATAATGGTGGATGTAAATTTGAGTGGTTATTTGATTTGTCTATAAAATGTTCATCTAAGTGTATGTACCCAGATTACATAGGAAAAGGACACAGAAGAGAAGGTAAATACGTATCACCTATGGGCTGTAGAGCGTTTTTATCGAATTATAGAGAGCCAAGCACAAACGAACTTGTGTTTACTGGAAGATTTAATATAGGTGCAAATTCATTAAATTTACCGATGATTTATATAAAAGCAAAAGAAGAAAAAAAAGATTTCTATGAAGTTTTAGAATACTATCTACAAATGATTAGAGAACTATGGATTCAAAGGTACGATTATGTTGGAAAAGCAAAGGCTTCTTCGAATCCTTTGATGTTTATTCAAGGTGGAGCTTACGGTGGAAATTTAAAGCCAGAAGACTGTATAAAACCTTTATTAAAACATGCTACTGCAAGTTTCGGAATAACTGCTCTTAATGAACTGCAAGTTTTACATAATGGGAAAAGACTTTTAGAAAACCAAGTTTTTGCAAATGAAGTTATGGATTATATAAACGAAAGAGTGTCTTTTTATAAAAAAGAAGATGGACATTTATATGCAATTTACAATGTTCCCGCTGAAAGCCTGTGTGGAACTCAAGTTAGGCAATTCAGAAATAAATACGGAGTTATAAAAGGTGTTTCTGATAAAGAATATTTCACAAACTCTAATCACATGTGGGTAGGAGAAGAAATAAATCCTTTTGAAAAACAAGATGCTGAAGAAAAGTTATTCAAAAAATCGGAAGGTGGTCATATACAATATGTTAGAATAACAAATCCTTCTAATTTTGAAGGTTTAAAACACACAATTCTAAGAGGTTTGGAGAAAGGTTTTTATCAAGGAGTAAATTTTAACGCTTGTTATTGCGAAGACTGTGGAAATACAGGAAATGATTTTGGCGAAAATTGTCCAAAGTGTGGAAGTGAAAGTATAAATGAAATAAACAGAGTTACTGGATACTTAGGTTTTAGCAGAAGACGTGGAGATAGAACTCTTAATGATGCAATGATGCACAATGTAAAAGATAGAATTTCAATGTAAAAAGAGGTAGGGTAAAACCTATCTCTTTAATTTTAATAGGAGGTTTAAAAATGAATTATATAAAAATAGATTCATGTGATTTTAATAATGGAGACGGAGCGAGAGTTACTTTGTGGGTGGCAGGATGTGATTTGAAGTGTGTAGGGTGTCATAATTATGAATCTTGGAATTTTGAAAGTGGAAAAGAATTTAAAAATGAAGATTTTTATTTGTTAAAAAAATTGCTATCTGACAAGCATATTAAAGGATTGTCTATTTTAGGTGGAGAGGCACTTCATCAAAAAAATAGAGATAAAGTGTTTGAGATATGCGAATATGTCAAAAAAAACTTTAAAAACAAAGATATTTGGGTTTGGACTGGATATACAATAGAAGAACTTGAGAAAATTCCAAATTGTGACATATTGATTGAAGGAAGGTTTGACAAAACGAAGCCAACGATTAAAAAATTTAGAGGCTCTGATAATCAAAAAATGTTTAAAGTTGTAAATTCAAAAGAGGTGGTTTTAATTGATTAATGATTTTGTAAATGGGGATAAAATAGGGTTTTCGAAATATGTTTTTTACAGAGACGGTAGTGTGTTTTCTAAAATAAAAAACGAATTTTTACTGGGAAGTATAAATTCTCACAATGGATATCGCTATGTACATCTATCGTCTGATTCAGAAAAATCAAAAGGATACAGAATGCACATATTGATATGTAGAGCTTTTAATGGAGAAAAGCCAAAACACAACTCAATTGTTGGACACTATAATAATATAAAAACAGACAATAGAGCTGAAAATTTATATTGGACAACAAATAAAGAAAATACTAGAAAATCGTGGGAAGATGGTTGTTCTGTTTCTATATTTGGAGATGAAAACAAAGATTCGGTAAAGATAAAAGTATTAGATGCAAAAACACATGAAATTGTTGGAGTTTATGGTTCTTTAAGAGAATGCGAAAGGTGTGTTGAAAACACAGATTTATCTCACATATCTAAAGTTTATAAAAGAGGAATATATAAAACTAGAAGCAAAAAATATATATACACAAAATGTACAGATGAAGAGTATTATGAAAATCTTGATAAAAAAATGGTCTTGCTAGTAGAAAATCCTAAGGTTGACAAGAGTCCAACTTTATTTAAGGTTACATTTTTAGAAACAGGGAATAGTTTTATATTCGATAATCAAACTTCTTTTTCTAAAAAATATGGAATAAAGCAAACAATGGTGTCTAATTTTATAAAAAACAACTCTGTTTACAAAGATATGAAATTTGAACTTATAGAAAAAATAGATATAAAAGAAAGTAGTTCTTACCAAAATTTCATAAATACATGCGAAGAAATAGTTGTTGAGAATATTTTTACGAAAAAGAAGATTAAATTTAAAACTGTTTTAGAATTAAAAAATTATTTTGATATAAAAGGAAATGACGTAAGAGGTTGTTATTTAAACAAAAATCATCTAATACATAGCGAATGGAAAGTTATATAAATAAAAGTTTTATTTTATGAGGGTAGAAATACCCTCTTTTTATTTCTAAAAAATTAATTTGACAAATTCGTAATTTGTGTGCTATACTTAGTTCAAGATACAAGGAATACTTGTACAAAATATAAACGGAGGTTTTGAATGAGTGCGAAGTTAAAAGAAGCAAAAGGTTTGTCTATAATAGGAGACACAACAAATGAAAAAGCTATGGAGATGATTAAAAGATTTAAGGCAATTAAGTTTGTAGATTCGGTTGGAGGGGTTAGTCATGAACAAGTAGCTGAGTTTTATGGAGTTGGAGTGGATTCAATACAAACTGGTATTTGGAAGAGAAAACAAGAGATACTGGAGGAATTAGGCTCTAGAAAATACACTCATTCAGAATTAAAGTCGAGTTGGCAAGATGCCAATGCGAAAATAAACTCACAAGGAATGGTTCTTCATTCAGCAAAATCAGTATTATTCGTAGCGTTCCAATTAACAGAGTCGGAAATAGCTAAGCAAATTGTTAAAGAGGTTTTGTCAATAGCTTTAGGTGAAAAAGAGCAGATAATAAAACCAAGTTACAAAGAGTTAAGTCCAATGCAATTATTGGCTGATAACTCGAAGTGTATGATGGATGTTTTTAACACAATAGGATTAAATATACCCAAAGAGCTTGTGTTAGCAACTACTATAAATGAAACGTCAAAGATGATTGACTACGACTTTAATGAGATTAAAAAGGTTATTTCGAAAGTAGATGAAGAGGAGTATCATACAGCTAGTAGTATCGCAAAATCGTTTGATATAAAAAGAAACAAAACAAATGAATCTTTCATATTATTAGGGTTGCAAACTAGAGGGACTACTTCTATGCAAAAATTTGTATTGACAGAATTAGGAAAGAAGTATGGGGTAGAGAGACCATTTTCAAATGGTGGTCACACTGGATATCAAATAACGTGGAAATTAGATTCTACTACAAAATATATAGATGAAAATATAACTATGCTTCCAACGGAATACTTTAATAAATAGAGAGCCATTCGGCTCTTTTTTATTTTAATAAAAATCTTGACAAAATACATAAATATATGCTACAATATAAATGTTAAATAGGAGGTGTTATAAAAAATGAGTAAATACTCAGAGGATATTAAAAAACTTAGCAAGAAAACAAAAATATCACAACAAACCTTAGATTGTATAAAAATTTTCTATTCTAAAAAAGAAGATTGGTTTGAGAAATTTTGCATGAATCCATATGAAATCATGGAAGTTACTGGATTTGGATTTAAAAGGTGTGATGAATTAGCTAATAAGATTAGATTTGACATGTATTCGAATCACAGGGTTGTTGGGTGTATAAAATATGCTATAGAATTAGTAGCAAACGGAAATACTATAGTGGAACTATCATCTGTTTTAGACGAAGCTATGAATATACTAGAAAGAAAAGATAGGACTAATATAGAAAATATTATAAAAGAAAATGAGTCTAAATGTGGATATTTGATGTACGATAAGATGTTAAAAAGGAATAATGTAAAGCCTTTTTATATTACATTGGAGTGGTGGAAGAACACAGAGCAAGGATTAGTTGAGTTGTGTAAAAGAGCAAATATGTTTGAAAATAAAAGTGAAGAAGAAATAAATAATGCTATTGATGTAGTTGAGAAAAGATTAGAATTTCCTTTAAACGAAAAGCAAAGAAAAGCATTTACAGAGATTCCTCATGGAAAAGTAAACATACTCAGTGGATTAGGTGGGTGTTGCACAAAAGACACTGAAGTTTTAACCAAGAATGGTTGGATAAAGATATCTGAATGGAATGGACAAGAAATAATGGTATCAGAAATAGATTACAATGATGTTGTGCAAAGATATAAATTTGAGATGCCATTAAAATATCATAGATACGAAAAATCAATGTTTTTTGATATAGTACTAGAATGTGGAAGCAAGATAACGGTATCAACAGAGCATAAGAATATATTGTATAAAAACGGATTGATTCTTATAAAAAGAACATTTGAAATGATAAATGAGTTAGATTTTGAAAACGATGTTATAGAGATACAAATATTCAAAAACAGAAAGAGTGGATTAGAGAAAAAGAGAGTTGTTAGTATAGAAATAAGTGAAAAAAATAAAACTGAAAAAGAAATGTTTTGTTTCACAACCACAACTGGATATTTTTTAGCTAAATATAATGGCATAGAATTTGCAACTGGAAATTCTGGTAAGTCATATACGACTAGAGCAATATTAGATGTGCTAGATGAACTAGGTGAAACATATGAGCTACTAACACCTACTGGGTGTTCGTCAAAAGTATTGTCAAATGCAACAAAAAGAGAATCGATGACTATTCATAGGAAATACTATGCCGACTACATTATGAGAGAAGAAAAAATTGACTCTGACTGGATAATAATAGACGAAGTTTCAATGTGTGCATTAGAACACTTTAGGATGATTTTTGAAATGATACACAAAGCACCTATAAAACTACTGTTCATAGGAGATATAAGCCAATTAATTCCAATCTCTGAGGGTTGTTGTTTCAGAGATATGATTAACTTAATAGAGAGTGATATGATAAATGGAAATGTAACTCACCTAATAGAAATTATGCGTTCTCAAAAAGACTCAGCAATATCACATATGTGTAAGATGTTTACAAAACATGGGGATTATGACTCTAATCAACTAGAAAAAAAGCATAAAGGTGTTGAGTTTATAAAGTTGAATAAATCAAATTTCACTGGTCAGATAGAAGATATAATTAAATCTAAAAAATTAAAATTGGATGAAACTTTTATACTATCACCTCTCAATATAAGAGAATTTGGTAACAATGTTATAAATAATCATATACAAGAAGTATTCTCAAAAGGAAATGTTATATATGAGGATAGATATAAAAAATACAAGCTTGGTGATTATTTAATGCACACAAAAAATAACTCTAGACTTGGGATATTTAATGGTGAGCGTATAAGATTGGTTGATAAATTAAAATCAGAATACAAAAATGGTAGAGAGATAAAAATGTATAGATGTCAAAAAGTTGATGAGCCAAATGTGTATATAAAATATAATGAATTCACACTAATGACTGAAACTATGTTATCGTACGCCATATCTATACATAAATCACAAGGTGCTAGTTTGAGTAATGTCATAGTTGTATTTGATTCAAGTCATAGCTTTGTATTAAGTAGAAATTCTGTGTACACAGCTATGTCTAGAGCAAGTAAAAATCTGATAGTTTTATATGATGAAGATGCTTTGCAATTCGCATCTGAAAAAAATGATGTAGAAAAAAGAAATACATTCCTAAGAGCTTTATGGGGAATAAATATGAAAAGAAGAATGGGAGGAATATAAAAATGATAAAGATAACTGATTATACAAAGAATCCAATGAATATGATGGGTAAATCTGCTGGGTATTGCTACAATACAACGAACGAGAAGTGGTTTAAAAGAATAGCTGAACAATGTTTAAAAGAGGGTCATCATAGAGTGGCTGAGTTTCCAGATATTCATTTTGAATTTAGTGAGTTTAGTGGAAAAGTTATGAGAGAAATATTCAGACACATACATTTAACTGGGCTACAGGAGTCTACTAGGTATGTTGATATGGAGGATTTTAAATATCAAACACCTCCTTCTATCTTGAAAAATAAAGAAGCCAAAGAAGTTTGGGATAAAGGTATGACTCAAATATCAAACACTGTCAAAGGAATGAAAGAGTTAGGTGTCCCTGTTGAAGATTTTTCGAATATAATCCCATTAGCTTACAACACAAAAGGTGTTATGAAGATAGGACTGAGAGAGTTAATGCACATATTTAATGTTAGAGCGTGTACTTGTGCTTACCATGAAGCTAGGAAGTTTTGTATGGAACTCAAAAAAGCTATAAAAGAAACTAAGGATGAGCAGTGGATTTGGATTGCTGAAAATTACTTAGTGCCAAAGTGTGATATAAAAATGTTCTGTGAAGAGGAAAAGAGATGGCATTTGTGCAAAAGACATCCGACTAAATCACAAGTAAAAGAATTAATAGATGAGTTTAAAACAAGCAACGATTGGAGAAAATAATCAAGAGCCTTTTGGCTCTTTTTTATTTATATAAAATAAATGTTGACATACTAAAATTGGTGTGATATACTTGGGATATCAAAATTAAATAGGAGGAGTAAAAATGAATATTGAAAAATTTGTAAAAGAGGATATGGAAATAAGGGTTGTGGAAAAAGATGGTGAATTAGAATTTTCATTAGAAGGTCTTTAGGCTTTGTAAACGAAAGATATAAATCTTTGAGATTCGATAGAATAAAGAATAACACACTAGATTCTTATAAAAAGTGTTCTAAAACACTACCACCAAGTTTGGTGGAACTAGAACCGAACATATTTGTTTGCCAATATAATATCATTAACTAGTATTAAATTGTACTAAAAATAGATACTCTTTGAAAGAGTATCTGAAAACGAAAACATATGAAACATTGTTGGATAAATTATATATAAAAGAAGCTATGTTTTATTCAATTGTGTTGAGTAGCAAATCTGATGACAAAAATAAGGAGGATTAGAATGAAGTTGATAGGTAAGGAATTTAAAAATGCAAGATTAGGTATAGAAATACATGTTTATGAAATCGAAGGTAAGGAATGGTTTATCGGTAAAGATATGGTGAAACTCTTAGGGTATTCAGAGAAAAGTAAGCCTCTTAGAAGATGGGGTGAGAGAGGTTCTATTGTTTGGGAAGAGAATAAAAACAAAATGTATGTGAAAACCATTGAAAACACTGGGATGTGTGCAGAGAGCACATCTGAAATAATTGTAAATAATAATGTAACATTTATCAACGAGTGTGGGTTATACCAATTAGTTTTTGGTAGCACCTTAGATGGAGCTAAGGAGTTCCAAAAGTGGGTATTCTCAGAAGTGCTTCCTTCTATAAGAAAAAATAACTACTATATAAATGAAGACCATATATCAGAAGAGCAATACAACAAGTTAATTACTCGAGTAAAAGAGATTTCGCAACAAAACGAGAATTTCTCTAATATCTTAATAAACAACACTAGAAAATCACAGTCGTTAAAAACTTACTTAGAACAGATGTTTCCAACTATCAAAGATGTATATACTCAATTCTTAGATAATATGAAAAAATCAAAAATGTTAGATGAAAATTACTATCCAACTAGCTTATTCTCTAAACACAATGAGATGAAGAATATATTTAAATACCATCAAACAATAGGTTTTAATAAAACAGAGACTTTTTCTTTGACAAATATTGGAATGGAGGAACTAGCCCAAAGATTGTATGTTGAAGAGGGAATGTTAAAAATTAAAAAAGAAGAGCCGAAAGATAAAGAGAAGATATTGACACTATTTTAATAGAGCCTAACGGCTCTTTTTTATTTAGAATGCTTGACAATACGCACGTTATGTGGTATAATGTATTAAGACTAAAAATAGGAGGTTTTAAATGGCTAAGAAAAACATAATGGTCAAACTCATAATTGACTCACGAGAACAAAAGACTGAATGGGTAGAATCCCAATTTAAATTTGACAAAAAATACAATTCGGAAAAAGTTATGATTAGTGGGTATGAAGTTCATACCCCTTTTAAATCTTTGGATAAAAATGGGAATAAAGTAAATACTTCAACAGGTGATGTTGGTATAATGTATTCGCTTGATAATGGAGACACGTGGAAAGAGTGTAATCTAGCTATAGAGCTAAAGAGAGATTCTGATATGAATTCTACCCTGTACTCTAGTTGGAAGCGATTTACGGCTGAATTACAGAGAGCCGAAGATAATGGATTGGATTTTTATATAGTTTATAATCAATCAACACGTGAAATGCAAGGTCATTTTGCCAAGTTGAAAGTTATGAAGAAGATTTCATTCTACGAGAATCCCGAAGCTACTTATTATGACAGATTGATAGATGTGTCAAAAAGATTCCCAGTAATCTATACTCACGAGATTCACACTGTAGTTAGAAGAATTGTTAAAAAATATATAAAAGAAAAAAGATTGCAATACGAGGAGGTTTAAATGAAGAATATAATTTTATGTATGTTTATAGACAAGGATGGAAAAATAAGACAAAGACCACATTACTTCAAACCAAACAATGTAGATTTTTGCATATCGGATTATTCACTTGGGGATATTAAAAACTCAAACAAGACTTTGTATTTAGAGTTTTTAAATATAAAAGAAGAATTAATGTGTGATACGTGTTGGACTGTAAACGAACTGGTGAGAAGATGTGATGGTGATATAAAAATATTCGCTAAATTGGAAAGTTTTTACAATGTTATGACAGAAGTACAGTTTGCTTTTAGCTCAGAATCATTCGGAGAAGATTACGATGATATGATAGATGTGAGTTTGTTCAAAGAAACAGTCAAGGGTTTTGATAAAAAAATGTTACCAGAAGCAAATGGAATAAAATTTTTTAAATATTTAAAAAAAATGGTTGACAATATTTAAAAAGTATGATATTATGTATATGTAAGCAACGAAGAGTTGTTTGAAAAAGAGAAAACAGGAGGAAGGACAATGGCAAGAAGAATACTTGGAAGCACACAATACTCTATGAAGGTTATGGTGTATGGAAAACCAGCGACAAGAAAATCGAACATAGGAGCACAGTTTGCAAGATTAAAAGGTAAAGATGGTAAGAATTTAAAAGTTCTATTGATTGACACAGAATACAAAGCTATTGAGGGATTTAACGAGAATTACTTGGTAGAACAAGGTGTTGACACAATGAATATTCTAGAGGAGAGAACTAGAAACCTTGAAAACATTCAAATACTAATTGATAGATTCACACAAGGGAAACCAATTATGAAGTCTGAGTTTAAAGATGTCGAGATTGTAGACCCTAAAACTTTTGCCAAGAAGGTGGTTCAAAAAGAGGTGTTTACAAATGAGGCTCAGTTAGATGCAGATGGAAAACCATTTGTTGCAGATGTAATCGTAATTGACTCACTATCAGTGATTTCAGACATGTATACAGAAGGTAGATTTAACATAGTCGAAAGAAGAACTAATATAAAAATTAAAAAAGAGGGTATCACTGGTGATGAAAAAGAGATGGCTCTTGAGAATATGGGTCTTCAATTATTAGATTATAGCAAACTATCAATGCAAGCTAAAAAGATGATAAGAGATTTACTAGCTGTAACAGGAAAACACGTTGTATTTGTGTGTAGAGCTAAAGATGCAAAAGAAACTGTTGAGACAATTGAAAATGGAAAGAAAAAGTTAGTTATGAAAGATTTAGGATATGATATTATAGATGCTACTTCATTCAAATTCTTAGGGTATGAAACTAATCTTAACTTACACACTAAAAAAACAGAAGATGGTGCGATTGAAATGACATTTGAAAAAGATTGTACTGGAATACATAAAGAAGGAGATAGGATTAATCACTTCGATATAATGGAGTACCAAGCTTTTATAAACAACGAATCTAAATCATCTGATTTCAAAGTTGCATCTCATAACGATAATATAGAATCTGCTTCATCGTTCACAGAAGAATCTAGTGAGGTTGATGCCAAATTCACTCTTCATAAAACGATTTTAGAAGAAGCTAAGAAAAATGTTGAGGTTGCAAACAAATTAAAGCAATTCTGTGCTGATAAAGGTATAAATGGAGCACATCTTGGAAAAGTAGAGTTATTATCAATGGATATGTTGTTACAAATGAAAGAAACTTGTTTATAAAATAAATAATGTGGGTGGTGAAACTCCACCCACACAAACTATAAAAACAATAACTTAGGAGGAATATATGTCAGAAATAGTTAAATTAAAAGGATTAGAGGTTTTAACAAAAACAAATAAGATGGTTCAAGTTTATGGAACTATTACAAATATAGAAGCAGATGTCAATAAAGTTTCTAAAAAAGAAGGTAAAAATGGAGTGCCTACTTGGGTTGGAACAATAACAACTATAACATTAAAAGTTAATGGGACAACACAGAAAATTAGAGTTATGGGATGTACGTTAGATGGAGATAAAAAAGAAACTGAGTACATTTGGAACAAAGTAAAGGCATTTGCGATTGATGGAAATGGAGATATATTAAAAGGTGATGATGGAAAAGCAATATTCTCTGAAATATTCCCAGCAAAATACAATCCAGCAACTCAAAAAATAATGGATAGAAAAACGGTTAGAGAATTTACAGGAAACGTGCTTCCAGATGGTAAAAAAGAATGCTTATATCATTTAGATGAAATAACAACTGGTAGATACGCAACTAAATTATATGAAAATAAATCTATGTTAATTGGTAAGCAAGTAATTATCAATGGAAATATGAAGTTTGAACCTAATCAAGATGCAACTAAGGTAGATTTAAATATTGATTTAAACTCAATAACAATAAGAAATGCAAACGAAAAGAGAGAGTTTAAAGAAGGGTTTAGAGTGGTAGCTCCAATTATATTACACACATCTGCTGTACTAGATGGTATGGGTGAGGTTGTAAAAGCTCAAAACGCTGGGAAAGAGATTGATGAGTTAAAGATACAAGCTTTAGCACCTGTATACCACAAGTATTTAACTCCAATGAAAAGAGATGGAAAAGAGATTAAAGGTAGAACAGTTTATGTTCCTATGCAACTTGATATAACTAATAAGAATTTCTTAGGAATGGGTAAAATTGAAGGATTCGACTTCTTCAAGAAATTAGATTTATTTAAAAAAGTAATACTTGGAGAAACACAAGGAGCGGAAGGATATATAGCAATAAACACAGACATGTCTTATAAATCTGGTGTTATCCAAAGAGATATAGATATGGAAGATTTAAAAGATGACCCAATATTTGTTGAAGAATATATTTCATATGTAAACGCCACTACTCAAGAAGAAAAAGATAGAATTAAAGCTGATACAATGTCGGCATATAAAGCTATAAACCCAACTTCTGTAAGAGGAGAATTTAAACAATCGTTAGAATTTGTATCTTATGTTGCTAACAAAGATAGTGGAAATCAATATGCTGTAATTGGAGAAGACGCTTTTGAGATTTACTCGTTAGATAAAATTAAAAAAGAAGTAGAGATTATTAAAGGTGGAGCTACACAACCAACACCTACTCCAGTAGCACAACCTAAAGTCGAAGCTGTTAATATAAGCTCAATTCCAGAGCCGTCGATGGCAAGCACAGGAATCTCAGATGATGATATGGCTGATGAGTTTCCCTTCTGATTTAGAACACAATAAACAAAAATAGAACACAGATAATAAAAAGGTAGGTATAACAACCTACCTTTCATTGTAAATAAGGGAGGATTTTAAAATGCAAAATAAAATAGATGAGATTAAAAAGATTTCGATTCAAGCAAGTCAAATGATGTTAATAGGTATGTGTGAATACATAAATTATGCAAAAGTAAAATCATATTTAGATAAAGATGATTTCCTACACGAACCATACAAAAGAGCATTCATGGCAATTCAAAATATTTATGACAATTATGCTTACAAAAACATAGATGGTGATGTTGTTGACATATATGCAAAAGAAAAAGGACTTGATGGAGATTCTATACAATTACTTAAAACTACATTATGTTTGGCAGAAAAAAGAAAGTGTCCAGATTTCGATGGTACTCTTGCTACATTTAGAAAGAATGTTGGATTTTTAAAGATGTATGATAGCATTGCTAGTTCGGGTGGATTTGATAATTATATGAGCAATTTATATGCTGAATCAAATAATGCCGAAGATGTAAAAGCTAGTTTTGATAGTGTTACAAGACAATCTTTTAGGAATTATAAAACATCATCTAAGTCTGTAGATATGGGGAGTGGGATGTTAGAATATGTTAAAACAAGAATGTTTGTTAAAGGTGAAAATACAATTGATTTTATAGGATTGCCATTAATTCAATCATACTCAAAAGGTATACATGTAGGATTGACGGGCATATGTGCGAATTCTGGACAAGGTAAAACAAGTTTGACAATACCTTTGTTTGCAATGCCAGTTCTAGAAAACTCGCCCACAGAAAAATTACTATCAATTCATAATGAACAAGAAGAAGATGAAATTAGACAGTTATATTTAATGTCTTATATAACTAGGATTGCGAAAGAGAAAAAACATAAATCAATTCACAGAGAAAATTTCAACTTTATGAATAGTGGTAAACTTGGTATTGAAGATATGAAGGCTCTTGAATATCATGCTTTAGAGTTTGAGAAAAGATATGCAGGAAGATTAAAATTTGTGTTTGTCCCAAGATTTAATGAGGATGATTTAGAGGCTCTTATATTGGAACATGAAAGATTGGGGTATAAAAATATAATACTAGATACTTTTAAAACAGAAGATTCTACAAGTGGTTGGGAAGGTATGGATAATTTATCTAAAAGAATGGATGGAATATCTAAAGATTTATCATTAAAAATAGTTTATACTGCACAATTAGCAGGTCATATGTCTTGGAGAAAATACCTAGACGTTACATGTATAGGAAAAGCTAAGTCATTAAAAGAAACAGCTACAAGTATGTACATGTTTAGAGTCTTGCATCTAGAGGAATATGATACGATAAAATGTTCGTATTGGGTTAAACAAGAAGATAATTCTATGAAATGGACAGATGGGATAGAGCTGGATAAAGAAAAAAAATACTATGCTTTTTTTAACGACAAACAAAGAAAAGGCGAATCTGGGAATGTGATAATACTACAATATGATTTAGGTTACTTGTATTTTAAAGAGGTTGGAATAACGAGGGATATAAAAAATGACAGTGGAGTAAGATAGGAGAGATTGGATATGAACTATAATGATGTAAAGTTCTTTTTATCAAGAAATATACATGTGATACAAAGTATACTAAATGAATTTGGTGCTCACAGTATATTGGTATCTCCAGACTTTAAGAGAATGCAGTTTGGATTACAAGGGAATAAAAGTGGGAGAGCACATTGTATATATATAGATGATGCTCTTACTCACTTTGATTATCCAAATGGAATAACTGAGGATTTTATAAAGCTAGTTGCGAGATTGTTAAATTGCGATGTTAAATCAGCCATAGCTTATATCCAAATCCATATGGGTAATAGCAGTTTTATAACAGAGGATAATAAGAATGAAAGAATATATGAAGACAAACCACTAACAGAATATGATGATTCTGTGTTGGACTCTTATCAAAAATGTATATCTGAATTATTTATAAAAGATGGTATTCCACCTAGTGTTCAATCAGTATTTGATATAAGATATTCTGAGAGATACAATAGAGTACTCATTCCAATTAGACAAAAAGGAAAACTAGTTGGTGTGTTTGGAAGATATAATGAAAAAGATATT
This sequence comes from Clostridium sp., assembly GCF_051656525.1. GTDB lineage: Bacteria > Bacillota > Clostridia > Clostridiales > Clostridiaceae > Clostridium. Next base: position 108,864 of record NZ_JBOGCC010000093.1, read on the forward strand.
ACAAGTGAATATATAGCTAAATATTTGCCAACACTTGCTTATCAAAAAGGAAAAGTATTATTTCCATTTGATGTTAATAGTGATTATATTAGAGCAAGTAAAACTGTTATACTAGTTGAAAGTGAAAAAACGCCTATGCTATGTTATAAATTTGGAATAAGAAATGTATTGGCTCTTGGTGGGAATTCAATTAAAATACCTCAAATAGAATTGTTAAAAGAGTTGGGTGTTGAGAAGGTTTGCATAGCACTCGACAAGGGGTTGGAAATAGCTTATACTCAATTGATGGCTATTAGATTAAAAGATGAAGGATTCAAAGTTGGATATGTAGATGTTGAAAATATAGAATATATACAACACAAAGATTGCGTGTTTGATTTAAACAACAAAGAATTAATAATAAAAACTATAAAAGATTATACAGTGGAGGTGTAAAGAGTGAACAAGGGGATTGAACAAATTATAACGGAGTTGGTTGAGCTAGGTTTTTCAGAAAGAAAAATTATTAACCATCTAAAGAAGATTAAAGATGATATGATGCCACTTGAGAAAGAGTTGAGTGATGAGAAAAGCAAGATGTATAATGTGCTTATAAATGAAATGTTGTTTGGTGGTGTATTTGGGATTAAATCCCCATCTAAACCACTTTTAGGACTAAGAAAGATTTTAACTCAAAAGTATAAATCAGAGTATGTGTATTTTGCACTAACTAGAATATTATCTAATAACTACTTTTACAAAGAGTATTATGAAAAAACAGATGAGGAAAAAAGCAATATACTAATGTATAAAATAAAAGAAAAAAACATACAACTAAGAGATGAGTTTGTTCTTAACAATAGTGTAAAAATAAAAGAGCCAAGTGTTTCGATAGCTAATTTAGAAGAAGTTGATGATTTTGATACAACTGAAAAAGATTTAACACCAACATATTATGTAAAAGAGGGAGAACGAGAATGGATATAAAGAAATTAGAGAATTTTTACTATAAAAAATTAAGAGAGGAAAAGGCTCAGTTACTATCGTTCAGCAGTTGTAACGAGTTTAGAGATTGTCCATTTTTATGGAAACTAGGAAAGATTGATAGGTTAAAAGGTGGAGATAATATCTATACAAAAGGTGGGAGCTTAACACATGAAATGGTTGAGAATATTTATGAGTCAAATGACATTGTTGATAATAACAAACTGACAAAGATGTTTGATGAAGAGATGGGAAATATCTTCATGGAAGGATATGGATTTGCGAGTGAAAAAATTAGAGAAGGATGGATGGTTAATATGAGGAAGTATTTTGAAAACTTCCAAAAAAATAACCAAGTAATAGGTTGTGAGGTATTCTGTTCATTCCCATTTGCCACACTAGATAAAAAACTAGTAGATTTATATTTTCAAGGTTGGATAGATTGTGTTTTAGAAGATGAGAATGGAGATATTCACATAGGAGATTTTAAATCATCAACTAAATTCTCTGAGGCTGATATTAAGAAGAGTAAGGGAAAACAGTTGGTGCTTTACGCAATTGCATATGAATATATGTATGGAAAAAGACCTAAAACAATATTCTTCGACTTTATGAAATATGCAAAATTAACAGATGAAGGCAAGAGTAGAATAGTTGAAAGAAGAGATGTAGATTCATATACATATGATACTATGGAACACGCTTATGTATTTGTAGATTTGACAGATGAGATTATAGATGAAGCTAAACAATGGTTATTGCAAACATACTACGATATGCAAACTGCAAAACTAAATAATGATTTTCCACTAGGTACGGATAAACAAAATGGTAGGTCGTTCTTCTGTAATACATTGTGTGGAATGAAGAAATATAAACTTTGTGGAAATAAATATTGACAATAATATAAATGTATGATAAGATACTTGTAGAGATACAGGTATCTTATTTTTATTTAAGGAGGTTTTATGGATAAGTATTTTAATTATCATAAACACACCAGTTCATCAAATATCATAACTATGGATAGTGCATGTACTAATGAAGATTATGCTGAGAGAAGCATAGAGTTAGAGCATGAGTGGTTATCATCTTGTGAACATGGTGGAACAATAAACTGGGTTGATTGTTATCTAACAGCTAAGAAACATGGGTTGAAATATATTCATGTTGGAGAATTTTACTTTGTAAGAGATAGGATTGTTGAAGAAGATGGGAAAAGAGATAATTTGAACACACATTTGATTCTTGTAGCTAAAACCAGAAGAGCGATGGAAGAGATGAATTATATAATGTCTGAAGCGAATATGACGGGGTATTATTACAAGCCTAGAATAGATTTAGAGTTGTTGAGAAAGTTGCCAAAAGGCGAAGTTATATGCACAACTGCTTGTGTTGGGTCTTTTTTAAGAGATTATCCAAATAATAATTCAAGAGATACACTTGAACAACTAATAGATATATTTGGAGAGAATTTATTCTTAGAGGTTCAAGCTCACAACACTGAGAAACAAAAGAGATACAATGAGTTAATGATTGCATTGGCTGATAAACATGGATTAAAATTAATAGCTGGTACTGATTCACATATGATTAAAAAGGAATCCGTTGAGAGAACATACTTACTTCATTCAAAAGGATTAATATATGATGACGAAGAGGGTTGGAGTTTATACTTCCCAAACAGAAGTGAGTTTGAAGACATGTTTATAGAACAAGGTGTGTTAAGTAGCGTGGATATAAAAGAGGCTATAAATAATACATTGTTATTAACAGAGAGCGAAGAGATTGTGATTGACACTAAGATGAAAGTTCCTACTATATTTCCAGATAAAAGTAGAGAGTGGAAGTTGGGGAAATTGAAAGAGTTGATATTTGAAGGTTGGGAATCATATAAAAAAGATGTTCCTAAGAATAAATGGAATACATATATAAAAGAGATGATGGAAGAGTTTAATATAATAGAATATACAAACATAGAAGACTACTTCATAACAAACTATTATCTTATAAAAAAAGGAATTGAATATGGTGGAGTGCTTACTAAATCGGGAAGAGGTAGTGGAACTTCATTCTTATTAAATAAAATGCTAGGGTTCACATCTGTAGATAGATTAAAAGCTAAAGTTCCTATGCTGAGAGATAGATTCTTAGGAATAGCGAGAGTGTTAGAAAATAACTCTTGTGCTGATATAGACCATAATTTATCGAATCGGGACGCTTTTGTAAGAGCACAATCAGAATTACTTGGAGAGGGCAGTAGTTATCTTATGACAGCATATGGTACGTTAGGTTTGAAATCAGCTTTTAAAATGTATTGTAGAGCTAAAAATATAGATATATCAGTTGCTGATGAATTGTCAAAACACATAACTAGCTACACTTTGGATAAAAAACACAATGAGTATGCTAAAATAGAGGATTATATAAAAGATAAAGAGCATTTAAAGTTAGTAGAAGAATCTAAGTCTTACATGGGTATAATAGATTCATTTTCTGCACATCCGTGTTCTTACTGCCTTTCAAACGAAGATTTGAGAAGGACATTTGGGTTATTAAAATCACCAGCTGGCGACATGGTTGTTAACATAACTGGTGGAGAGGCTGAGAAACTTGGTTATTTAAAGAATGACTTGCTTATAGTAAGTGTGGTTGGTATGAACGATGCTTTGTATAAAAGAGTAGGAATTAAACAGTTTGAATCTAACGAACTGTATGACAAAGTTCAAAATGATGAAAAAGTGTGGGATTTATACGCAAAAGGACACACTGTTTGTTTAAACCAAGTTGAGTCTAGTGGTACTGTTGAGAAAGTAAAAGCATTTAAACCAAAAAGCGTTGAGGATTTATGTAATTTCGTAGCTGTTATAAGACCGGGTTCAGCTTCTATATATAAATCATTTGAAAAACGTGAATTATTTAAGTATGATATAGAGGTTTTAGATAAATTATTACAAGGTGATTTTTTAACAGGTTCTTGGATTATCTATCAAGAGCAAATAATGCAATTGATGGAATGGCTAGAATTTCCAGAGAGTGAAACGTATGCAATTATGAAAGCTATATCTAAGAAAAAGATTAGTGTAATAGAGTCAGTTAAAGAGAGATTCGAAGAAAAGTTGATGGAAGAAATGATTAAAGATATATTAGATAAGGAGGAATTAAAATGATAAATAAAGTTATGAAAAAAATGGGGTTGTCTGATGCTCAAAAATCATTTATAAAAAGTGAAAAGATGCAAGAGGTTATAGATAAAACAAATTCTATTTGGACGGTTGTTGAAAGCAACAGTGAATATGCCATTCAATGCTAGTCATAGCTACTCAATGGCATTAGATTCACTTTACACAGCTTATATCAAAGCTCACTACCCACTTGAATTTTACGAGGTAACACTAGAAATGTTGTCAAACCAAAAAGATACTGAGAAAGTGGCCAAACTTAAAGATGAGGCTTATAGATATAAAGGTATAAAAGTTATCCCTATGAGGTTTGGTCAAGACAATAGAGGGTTCAGAGCAATACCGTCACAAAACTCAATCGCACAATCATTACTCGGTGTTAAAGGGTTGAATGCTCAAACAGCTGAAGCAATATATCAAATAGGACAAGAGTATAAAGGTACTGATTTTTTAGTAATATATAAACTTATGAAAGAAAGAGGGTTGTCGAAAACACATATTTCCAACATGATAAAAATAGGGTATTTTGAAGATGTAGTTAGCAAGAGGAAGGGGCTGTGGTTGGTTGAGAATTATGAATCTCTTAACAAGAAACAATTAAATAAAGATAAGATTTCAACTGTTTACGAAGATATAAAAAAACACATTGATATTAATGTAATGGAATTGTATAGCCTAGTTAAGGATATGGCAATAAAAGAAACAGCTAAAACGTTTAAACTTCATGATGGGGATGAGAGTCCATTGATTAAAATAATATACGATAAGATAAATATAATTAGTACAGATGCTCTAGAGGAATATTATTGGGAATATAGTTTATTGGGGACTGTAGGAGAAATAAAACATGATGTTATAATGGGAACTGCTGTAAAATACAATCCAAAAACTAACAAAATAGTGTTTAAAAACGTTGCAACTGGAATTGAATCTTGGGTAGCAATTAATGATAACACTCTTCATGTAAAAGAAAAAAATATAATATTTATAGAATCATATACAACTAAAACATATAGAGGAAAAGAATATTGGACTATTCAGAGAGGTTTAAATTTAACAGAAAAATACAAAAAATAAATGGAGGAAATAAATGCAAAAAAAAGATAAGATATTAGCTTGGGTATCACCAAGCTCAACATCACTATACGACACTTGTGGGTGGAAATATAAATGTAATAAGATTTTAAAAAATGTGGAAAATGATTTTGGAATTTCAGCTATACTTGGAACTACAACTCACAACTTAGCACAATTTCAAATCATGGAAGGGTATTTAAAGAATGGGTGCACAGAAGAAATAACAGTAGACGAATTTAAGGCTGAATTTGATAAACAACTTCCTATTTATTTTTATAAAAAATATGACAGCTCAATATTTAATGAAGTTTCAAAAAGTAAGATTGTAGAAATAGAGAAAAGGTATGATGAAAATATTGAAGAGGATGAGTTAAGTTTAAGAGAAGAATTTGAAAAGTGGTGTAGCGAAATTGTGCAAACTTCATCTTTTAAAAAGGATGTTGAAAAAATGTTTGAAGCTTGGACTAATTGTGCAAATAATATGGTAGTGAAAATAGAAGAAATATTTGTAGACAAAGGTGTAGTTGATGCACAAGTTGAAGTTAAAAAGTTTGATAAATATGATGATGAAATAGGAATAATTTATATCACAGACGTTCGTGGATATACATTAGATGGAAAATTGATAGTATTAGAGTTAAAAACAAGCTCTAAAACAGTAAAATCTTTACAGGCCACAAATATAGAGCAAGTGTTGTTTTATAAAAGATTTTTGAAAAAAGAAGGCTTTGAAGATTTTGAGTATTATATGATTTATTCTTGTGCATTAAAAACAAAACAAGAGTGCCACGTAATAAATGTATCTAATTTTGAAGACGAGGATTATAATGAAAGTTTTGTAAGTAAAATAGAAATGTTAAAATTTGCTATTAAAAATGACATATTCCCTAAAAAATTCTCAATGTCTTGTTCATTCTGTAATGTTAAAAATTGTGTTGGGTGTGCAGAAAAATCAGAAGAAGATTAAAATAATACTTGACAGATTTCACATTTGTGTGCTATAATCTAAGTATGAATAAGAAAGGAGAATAAATTATGGAATACATGGGAATGATTTTAACATTCAAAGAAAAAATTGGTATGATAGGAAAAGGCGAATGGCAATGTGTTGAACTATCGGAAAGTAAAAAGTATGGAAACCAGTGTAGAATGAGTGAGTATAAAAAAGATTTAAAAGTTATTGGTATTTTAAATGAAGAAGATTTAATCCAAGCAATCGAAAATGGCGAAGTAGAAATTGGAAAGAAATCAAAATTCATCTTCAAGAAAGAAAAGGTGAAATCTTAATGCAAAACATTGTAATAATAGGTGGAACTGGAGTAGGAAAGGATTACATAGCAAGTAGATTGAGAGAAATATATTTGTTAAATAAAGTTGTAACAGTTACAACTAGACCTATAAGAAAAGGTGAGGTTGATGGCGAAAGCTATCATTTCACTAACAATAAAGATTTTAAAGAAAGAAATGACAGAGGTGAGTTTTTAGAACATCAAGTATATGCTACTGAATTTGGAACATGGTTTTATGGAACTACTTTGGCGAGTATAAGACAAGATAAAACCATTATAATACTTGATAAGGATGGATTTTTAGAATATAAAAAACACATACCAAATTGTATTAGCTTTTACATAAGTTGTATTGATGAAACTGAAAGATTTTATAAAGCTTTAAGTAGATTAGGAGAAAATGTTTGTAAAAAAGATATTGACGAATTATACAGAAGAATAAAAGTTGATGAAGAAAAGTTTAAAGACATTGATAAGATGGTAGATTTTGTAGTACCACAACTTTACAATAAAACAACAATGGAATTAATATTTGATTTACTTGATAGATTAGGAATCGAAAAAAGATAAAAGGGAGAATGGTTATGTCTATAATAACATTAAAAGATAGAAAAGTAGGAGAGAATGACGAGCCTAAAAAAGATTTTATAAAAAAGTTTGAACAATATAAAAATTTATATAGAATGTGTTGTGAGTTTGAGCACACAGGAGATTTAGACTTTAAAGTAATGAAAAACACACCAGTGATATTTGGGTATGGACATAAAGTTGCAGTTTATCCAATAGATAAAGATACATGTTGTGCTCACATTATGGCTAGTATAAACTTTGAGAAGAAGTTTAAAGAAAAGGGTGTGGATTTTATACAACATGAAGAAGAGATGATTGATGGAAGTATTAAAAAAACAGGACAATGGGGAGAGAATGGAGAGTTTATCTTACATTTTAAAATGGATGACTTGCCAAAAGTTGGAGATATATTTAAGTTTAAAAAAGCATCTAAATCTTCAACAAATCCTTATAGTGTAAAAAACACACATGAGTTCTTAAGATTTATGAGAAACGTAGATTGTTGGTATGGAGAAATTTTAGATAAAAGAATAGTTGAAAACAGAGTTGAAGAGGAAGGAATGAAACAGGAAAATTTAAACCTCTAGCATACTTTTTATGGGTTAAAAATGATTTCAATGGGTGTGGGTAGTCAATCATACTACCCACTATTTTCAAAAGCGATTTAGGTCGTTTAAAACGATAAAATTAAATTTAGGAGGGAATATAAATTGAAGGATTTGATAGAGTTAGTACTTGAACGAAAAAATATAACACAATCAGAATTATGTGATTTATTAAAAGTTTCACCTGCCACGATTAAAAGGTTAAAAGGGTCGTTGTGTGGAATTGTATCTGAAAGTATGAAAGAGAAGATTAGAGCTGAATTGGAAAGAATGATAGATAGTCCGATTGAAAGTGAGGAACAATATAACACTAGGCAAGAAAGAGCTTTATATCGTACACAAGAAAGAAATAGATTGTTAAACAAATCGAATAGAGAATTAAAAAAGACAGAATTTACATATAGAGATTTTTTGGATGGTGTAATTGAGGCAGTTGGAAGGTTTGAGAAAAAGAATTCAATAGCACCGTCTAAAAACATAAATGTAGAAGGAAAAAGTTTAATAATTCAACTCTCGGACTTACATCTTGGAAGTGTTGTAGATTTAGATGGAAATAAATACAATACAAATATGGCAATTGAAAGATTAAGCCAATATTTAGGCCATATAGAATTTGTTATAAAAAACAACATTATAAACGAACTTGTTGTTTTGAATACAGGCGACACATTCTCACTAGACTACAGAAGTGACCAGAGTCTAGCTATGGAAAAGACTAGAGCCGAAAGTTACGTAGATGGACTAGATATAATCACCGATTTTATATACAGTTTATATGAATACAAAATACCTATGAGGATTATATCAGTTTTATCAAACGAATCTAGATTAAAAGGATATTTAGACCCAAGTAGTTCCAACAAAGGAGCTGTTGATTCTTTCGATTACATACTTCATCAAACCTTACATAGATTGTTTAAAAACACAGAAATAGTATTTGAAAACGATTGTGCAAAACTTGAATACTTGTTTAAGGTAAAAAATAAAAATATACTAGCTTTACATGGTAATACTATAAAAAATCATAATGACGATTCTTTTACAAAAGCTAGGTTGAATACAATGGTAGAAACAGGAATTTTACCAGATGCAATTATATGTGGACATATCCACACAGCATCGATAAATGCTTATTGGTTTAGAAGTGGCTCTTTAAAAGGACATAACGAATATGCAAAAAATAAGCTTACATTGGTTTACACAAAGCCTTCTCAGAACTTATATTTGGTTGATGATGAAAGAATAGTGCCAATGGTAATAGATTTCAGTTAGTAGGGTGGCATTTGCCACTCTTTTTTATTTTATTAAACTTTTTCTTGACATATATATAATTGTGTGATAATATGTGTGTATAAAGATAATAAATAGAAAGGAGGATTAAAAATGACATTTGAAAAGTTTCAAGAAGACCTAGCTTTGCACCCGTGTGGGTTTAGAGGAAAGAAAATAGAGGATTGGGAAATTATGTTTTACATTGAGCGTGGAGTTGAGTGTGGATTAGTCGGAGAAGAATTTAATAAATTAGTTGCATTTTTGGGAGCACTATAGTAATAATATATAATCAAAATTTGCACCTCTACCCTACTTTTTGTTGGTTAAAAACGATTTGAAAGGTATAAGGTATACAATCTATCTAACGAGGTGTTGCAAACGTAAATTAAGGCGATAAAAACGAAGGAGGTTAAAAATGTGTAAAATTAAATGTAAGAAGTGTGGAGATGTAATTCAATCGAAATATTATGGAGATTTTTGCTCATGCAGTTGTGGGTCGGTAGCAATAGACCAAACTGAATACTATGTGAAAATTAGTGGTGATAAAGATGATATAGAAGAGGTAGAATAATGAAGAGTGAATTAGAATTAGAATTAACTAAATTTGTTAAAGATATAAAAGACAAAGAAGATTATATATTCTGTACAAACAGAAAGTTAAGCTTAGAAGAGGTTAGAGAGGCCTTGGAGTTTATAAAAAATTACAAATAAGGAGTAAACCTATGAATTTTAGAGAAATAAACAAATTAACAGGAAAGGAATTGTATAGACTAGTTAATACAATATACTTTCAGATACAAAGGGATAAAAAGAGAGTTGAAGAGTACGTAGAAAAAGAAAATAAAAGATGGTTTTGGAAAAAGAAAACACCTATGCCAAACTTTGAAATTGTAGACCCAAGTGTAATAGATTTAGATAGAATGGTAGCGTGGAACGAGATTGAATTTAGCTACCTTAGTATATACGAAAAGTTTGAAAGAGATTATGAGATGATGCTTAGAACTACCTTAGAATCAAGTAGTATGGAGATGAAGGCCAGTACAATAAAAATACATATGTTGGAATCTATGATGGAAGTTTTGAAAGACAATCCATTTGATTATGTAGATATGGTAAAAATAAAGGAGGATTAGAAAAATGGATATATCTGATTATGAAAAAGAAATACAACACGCAATAAATTTAATTTACGAGGAATACTCTGATGATTACAATGATGATACATACAAAATGTTATTAGACCCTGTCTTAAAAATGGGAAAAGAATTGTTCGGCGAAAGTTGGTTTGAAGAAATTGTAAAACAAAGATTAGAAATTATAAACAAGGAGGCTTAATGTGAATAATTTTGAGAGAATGGTATTTGCAGACAAATTAAAAAAGGTGGCAGACAAGCAGATAAATGAACGTAAAGCTATTTTGGAAAAAGAAGGGTGGAAGGTAAATTTAATAGAAGCCACAAACGAAATGTTGTATAATGTAGCAGATGAAAAGGCGAAAAAGAGATATATTATTAGCATAAATGTAAACACTGGCAAAACAATTGTTGAAATTAGAAGTAGCTTAAAGAAAAATGTTAAATTTGAATTCAATTCAGATGTTAAACTAATTACTATTTTTGGATATGACGACCTAATTAAAGAAATAGGAAAGGAGATAGAAAAGTATGATATTTAAAAGAATTGATGGAAGGCTGGTGAATGTAAACCATATAGTTGAGATTGAGGCTAGGATTAACGAAGATAATTTTGAAAAATTCAGAGATGCTTATTCAAGAGATATACTTGTTCCAGAATTAGAAGTTTACATAGAGGTGTATATAAAAGGACATGCAAACATTATCGTTAATATGAACCCTATTGTAATAAAAGAAATTTGTAACACAAAAGAATTTAAAGACATAAAGTCATCTAGTGGATGGGATATATCTTTTTATTCCAGAGGACTAGAAGATATATTTATGAATAGTATTGCTAAATATTTTAATACACATCTAAAAGAAAAATATGAGAACGATTTTGTTCAAAAGTATATAGAAGGTGAGAGATAATGATAGCCACATCAAATATATTGTTTGGATTGTGCTTTGTGGCACTGGCAGTTATGTCGCTGGTTGACTGCTTTGGCAAATATAGAATAACTAGAGTTAAAGGTCGAATTAAAGAAATGAATGTGTTTCCACTTGGAATAGGGTGGGTGTTAACTGTTAAAAATCAGATTAATGGAGAGCATGTAAAAATAGTTGTGCCAAGACATGTATTTGTAAGATATAGTGTAGGAGATTTCTTCGATGAAGAATAAGACAAATACAATTGTGGCTGAGCAAACTTGTTTGTGAAGACACGAGTCACTGAGTAGCGTAGCGTAGAAGTGGCTGTCTTTTTCTTTTAAAAGAAGAATAAAAGAGAAAAGAAGTTCCGTTTGTGTTTTCTGGCGAAAACAAAACGAGCTACACACGAATAAATTCGTGTTTCGCAATTGGAATTGGGTTTTACAAAAGTGCGAAAATTTTTCCACATAGTATATATGTATATTATTATACTGTTAAGAAAAAAAGTCGCACTTTTATAAAAAAATAAAAGGAGAGAATAATGATAATTTTTAATTATAAATTAGTTAATGTTTTGATAGAAGATGGCTTTAAAATGTTAAGAGTGGAAAGAAGCACTTCGAATCAAAGTAGAATAGTTTTTGTATTTGAAGATGACGATAGATTATTGGGTAAGATAGAAGAATTTAAAAATAATAACAATTATAATAAGATAAAATAACAGCATTTTTATATGTTTTTACTCTTTATATTTATTATTTTTATTTAAAGAGATAGACCCATCTAAGTCAATAAAATCAATGGCTCATGAGCGTCTAGAGCTTGTTCAACAAGCTAAGAAAAGGAGAGTGAGTATAATAAATAACAAAATAACAGTAGTAGATTCTATGTGTGGAACTGGAAAAAGTTCTGCATTGATAGATTATATAAAAGATAACACCCATAAAAGTTTTATTTATATAACGCCATATTTAGACGAGGTAGCTAGAGTAAAAGAATCTTTGAGTGGGATTGTTGAATTCAAAGACCCAGTGAATAAGGGTGATGGAAAACTGGGTAGTTTGAAAAAGATTCTAGTAAAAGGTGAATCAATAGCTACAACACACATGTTGTTTTCTTTTTTCGATGATGAGGTTTTAGAACTGATAAAATTATATGAATATACATTAATATTAGACGAAGTTGCAGATGTTGTTAAAGCTTTAAAAATAGCTAGTGCAGACGTGAGGAGTTTGATTGAATCTAAGTTTATAAAAATAGAAGAAGATGGAACGGTAGTTTATAACGAAGAGTCAAAGTATTTAGACGACAAAAATGTTAGATTTGCAGATGTAATGCATTTAGCTAGAAGAAAAAGGTTGATTTCATATGGAGAGAATAAAGATTTTTTACTGTGGTATTTTCCAATAGAAGTGTTTATGGCATTTAAAGAATCTTTTATACTCACATATTTATTCGATATGCAAACACAAGCATATTATTTTAAAATGAACAATGTTGTATATGAAACAAAGTCTGCAAAGTTTGTGGATGGAAAATATAGAATAGTAGATTTTTACAAAAGTGATGTGTCAAAGTTAAAAACGTTAATAAACATACATATTGACGAAGGAGTGAGTAGATTAAATGTAGTGGGAAATGACGAGTATAGTTTATCTAATAATTGGTATAAGAAACAAAAGCCTAGTGTCAAAAAGGCAATATCTGACAACACTAGAACTTGGTTTAAATATAGACTGAAAGTAAAAGCCGACGATGTATTGTGGACTTGTTTTAAAATAGAAGATAAAGAAAACAAAAAGCCATTTATAACCGTTAAAGATTACTCTAAAAGATGGATAGGGTGTTCAACTAGGGCTACAAACATGTATCAAAACGTTTCGTGTTGTGCGTACCTAATAAATAGATTTGTACATCCAGTAGTGTATAATTTCTTTAGTTTCAGAGGGTATGAAATAAATGAAAATGGTATGGCTTTATCAGAAATTATACAATTTATTTTTAGAACAAAATTGAGAAATGGAGAGCCAATAGATTTATATATTCCATCTAGAAGGATGAGAATGATATTAGAAAATTTCTTAGATGAATTACCACTAGATGATGGATTTGAAGAAATATTTAAATTTAATATGTATAAAAAACAAAGCTAGACAACTTCGGTTGTCTTTTTTATTTAAAATTTATAAAATAATTCTTGACAATATTAGTAATACATGTTAGAATGTGTTATAGAAATTAGTAAGGAGGAAAGTTATGAAAGTACACGAATTAATCGAAGAGTTACAAAAAGTAAAAGATAAAAATAAAGAAGTGGTAGTTGAATGTGAAATTACAAGATACAATACTTATTCTCAAGAGTTTGAAATGGAAGATGAAGAGTTTATATTAGGATATGTAAATGAAAATGATGTTAAAGTGACGATAGAGGGTGTATAAGGAGGAATGGATGGAGGCTAATCATAGAGGTCATAAAATATTTTATAGAAATAATGAATGGGTTTATGAAGATGGTAGTCCTATGGATGATAACTGCAAGTGCTCTAGGTGTGGAAAAGAGTCTAATCCAGATGGACACGATAATTGCATTTCTGATTTGAAGTGTGTCAAAAATGCTTGTTGTGGCCACGGAATAATATCTGAGGCTTACATTCAATTATTGGATGACACCGTAATTCGTGGAGAAGACGCTATAATTATTCAAAATATATTAAAGAAGTATTGAGGAGGGTTGTTTAATATGAAAGAACTAAGGGTAAAAGTCTTACTAGAAGATGGAAGTGAAGAGTTTAAGAATGTAATGGTAGATTTAGGAATAGTGCCATATGTAAACGAGGTAAAAAACCATGATAAATTATATACTATAGGATGTTGTTCTGGACACCAATATGAAGAAGGACATGTGTTATACGACCAAGAAAAATCGACATTAGGTTGGGTGCAATTACATAGATTAGAACCAAACGATGTGAATATAAAACAGTTAATGGGTCTAATTTCAGCTTACGACCATATTCCGAGTTATAAAGATGATGTATCTGAAATAGTGGTTGTGCTAGACCCATTTAGAGGAATAACACCTATGGACTATAACAGAGTCTATATGAGTCAAATAATGTGGGATGAATATAATTCAAGTTCAAAAGAGTATACGCTAATTGGAATTGATGAAATAATTATAGTAATTCCAGAAAAACAAATTGTTGTTGGTAAATATATAAATGTGCATTCGACAAACGAAAGAAAGGCGAGATTAATTTCTAGACAATCTGAAATTGGATATCATTTTTAAGAGAGGTGCAATATGAGAGACAAATGGGAGTTGTTGGTGTTGCGAATAAAAGAAGAGCGTGAAGAATTATTTAAATTAGAATGTTTGGTCGAGAGTAAAAAGCGTTATATTGAAGAATTAGAAGAAGAATTAGAGAGGGTTGTGGGAGGCAAAAGTGGTAGATGAATTATTTATAAAAAATTGTATTTCTCATATGGAAGATGACATAGAGAGATGGAATAGTCAAATAGAGAGCACAGAAAGTGACTTGAAATGTATGAAAGAAAAGTTAAAGAAAATGCAGTGTAAGACTATAGATACACCACAAGATTATCATGGATTAAAATCAGAGGTTAACCCTACGCCAAATAATTTACAGGGTAATAAGGTGAGGTTACAACCTAAGTGTAGATTCTGTAAGAATTTGAGTCCAGATGTAGATTGGGTAGATGAAGTTTTGCATATGTGTAATAAATTGTATAGTATAGACATTGTAGACGTAGATGACAAACCTAGTGAATTAGATTGTCCATACTTCAGATGGATAGATGAATTAAAAGAGGTGGTAGGGTGATTTATGTTCAAAAATTAAGAGAATTAAGAGTAGAAAAAGTTACAAAGGAAAATATTGAAAATTGCTATAGTTTATTAGCAAAGCATGGTTGGTATAGAAATTTTGAAATTGAAAAAGAGTGTGAAAATAAATTTGAAGCCTTTTCAAAAAAAGAGAAATACAATCCTATTTATTTAAATTGTGAAGAAGATTTAATCTTAATAGAGGATAATTTTGGAGATACAGAAGAATTAATTTGTGTGAAGCTGGAATCTTTTGAAAAGAATTTTGAAGAAAAGGTTGAAATAAATAACTCAGATGCAATAATTGAAAAATTTAAAGAAGTGTATATGGGATTAAACATAATCAGCGATGAAAAACTTAGAGTTGAAACTACTTGGAAACTAATAGGAGGTAAGTAAGTGGTAGAATTCAGAAATACTATAAAAAGTTGCATTGTGCATTTTGAAGACATAGAGCCTGTCATTTATAACAATGTAGAAAGTATAGCTATTAATAATTTGTGGGAGATTAGCATAAACGAAAGATATATAGAACACAAAGTATATATGATGTTTTGTAAAGTTGTAATTATAGAGCGAGACGATGGACTTAATATTATTTTAAAAGATAAATTTGGAAGAATTAGGTGTGAGTTTATAGCAGTAGAAAGTGAATTGGTTGACAAAATATTGAAAGGAGATATTGATGAACAACTTAAAAGATTTGTGTAAAATAGGAGAATGTAAGACAGCGTTAGATATAGGATTTACATTTGAATTCTATGAGGATGACGGAAATACAGAGTCAAGTTGGTATTATGTAAATGTGTATAAGAGTAAAACAGACAATAAATATACATTAATTGAAACAAATAGTACACATGATATATTGTATGGATTTGGACATGAGTTGTTTGGTGATTTTTGTGAAGCAGTTATAAAATATTTGGAGGTAGTATAATGGAAGAAAAGAGAATAGAAATTATAAATAGGTTTGCAAGTGTAATTGAAGATGATGACTCTGTGGATGGTGTAATAAATGCACTAATTTCTTTACTTGGAGGATATTCGTTAAAGCTAGATGTTGAAAAAATAGAGATTTGTACTAAAAGTAATAAATTAACGTTTTTAGTTGAAAACTTGAATAAAAAAGGTGTAAAATTATGTTAAAAGTGTATTTATTTGGAGTTTTTATCAATATTTTGTTAGTTTTATCGTTATTTTTAACAAATTTGTATAGAAACAAACATAGAAAGTTGAAGATTAAAGTAGATTTTAGAATATTTATACTAATTACAACTGTAATATCTAGTTTCTTGTTGACACTTTATATTTTAAAAGAAGTATGCGGTGTATATGGGGATGACTTAGAGTTATATGCAAAAGATATTGGAAGCTATAAATTGTATGCTGTGAGCAAGGTATTGCAATTAGAATACGATGAATACACAAAGAAGCAATGGGTAGAACATTTGTTCAGAAAAAGAAAGTCTTTTGATAGGTTTAAAAATAAGTTTGGATATGGAAAATATGAATATGTATCAGAATATTATAGGGAAATAACTTGGAGATGGTATTTCATAGATGAGATTAGGAGGAAGAAGAAATGAATCTAAAGCAATTAAAAAATCTTTTAAATAAGCTTGATGAGAATTATGATGATTTCGAAGTTGAGTTAAACAATACGGTTTTAGGTAGAAGTGATTATGGATTGGATATAGACACATATAAAATTACAGGGGTATCAGACGTAGGACATAGTGGAAAAATATTAGCTTTAAGATTGGAGGAGAAAAATGATTAGACTATATGATGATTTGAGAACAGATAGTTGTTGTAAGAATATGGATAAATTTTCAGATTATTTGTTTGCTAGTATAAAAGTACTTTCGCATACAATAGCTTTGAACAAAGTTTTAGGTATATATACAGAAAAATATATACAAGAGCTGTGCACCGAGCTTGAAAGATTAAAGGAAGTGTATGGTCGTATTTTTGATAGAGGCGACTTAGAAGATGCCTTGAAAGAGGAATAGGAGGTTGGAATGGAGTTAATAGCAGGTAAAAAGTATCACGGAAACAAGGCGTGGACTGGAGATTTTACATTTACAGTTTTAAGAGTTAACAAATCTAGCTATTCGATAATAACAGATAGAGGAGAGAGGAAGACACTTTGGAAGAGAGGTAATATTTTAATAATAAAGGAGTTTAAAACAGATAATTACATTAAGATTTTGAGTGAAGAAGAGTTTCGAATTGGAGTATTGGCGAAAGAGATATGTAAACATGAGAGAAGCATAGAGTACATTGGAGAGTATATTACAAACATAAAAGATGATATAGAGAGGCACAAGCGTTTTATTTCGTCTTATGAAACAAAATTGCATGAACAATTAGAACTTGAAGAATCTGAGGTTAAGGTATTGGAAGAAAAGAGAAGAGAAGTTGAAAAGTTGAGAAAAGTCCAAACAATCAATCGAAATCGAGAAACTAAAGAAAGAGAATAAACACCTTGCATCTGAGAATGCTAAACTTAAAGCAGAAAACGAAAAGAAATCACAAGCAAATCCGAAGGAAATCTCAGCACTACTTACTCAAATAGAGAAATCAGAGGCTAAATATGAGGAGTTGAAGAATATAAACCTAGATCTTGCAAAAGAGAATAGTAATCTTAAACAAG
>NZ_JBOGCC010000094.1:0-4452 GCF_051656525.1 Clostridium sp.
CTTGAAGAATAATTGCGCCCCCATCAACTTCTTCATTTACAAAATGAACTGTACACCCTGTATATTTAACCCCTTTTTCTATTACTGCCTTATGCACTCTTTCTCCATACATCTTATCTCCACAAAAAGCTGGAATAAGCGATGGATGTATATTTATAATTTTATTTTCAAACCTTTTTAAAATTTCACCCTCTAATATTGAAAGATATCCTGCAAGAACTATTAAATCCACATTTTTTACTAAATCTAATATTTTATCTGAAGTTTTATTTCCATACTCTTTTTTACTTACAACTTCAAAATTTATATTATTTTCTTTAGCCCTTTCTAATGAATAAATTCTATCCTTACTTCCTATAACTATATCAATTTTTGCATTTATATTTCCTGAGTTTATATTATCTATAATAGATTGAAGGTTTGACCCTCCTCCTGATGTTAGGACTGCTATTTTAAACAAATCCCTTCACCTCCTGAAACTACGGTACCTATTATAGTTGCATCTTCATTAAAGTTACTTAATTCCTCTATTACATCTTTTGCAATTTCTTTAGAAACACATACTACAAATCCAATTCCCATATTAAATGTATTAAACATATGGTCTCTATTAACTCCAAGTCTTTCCATCTCTAAAAATATTGGTGGAATTTTAAAACTGTTTTTATCTATAACTGCTGTAAGATTTCTTCCATTAAACATTCTTGGAATATTTTCTATAAATCCTCCACCTGTTATATGTGCCATTCCTTTTATCTCAAATTTTTCTATAAGACTTAACACAGGTTTCACATATATTTTAGTTGGCTCTAAAAGAGTTTTATAAATTTCTTTTCCATTAAATTCTCTATCTAAATCAGTAAATACTTTCCTTACTAATGAATATCCATTTGAATGAATTCCTGATGATGGTATTCCTATTAAAACATCACCCTCACTTATTTTTTCACCACTTATTATTTTATCTTTATCAACTATTCCTACTGCAAATCCTGCAATATCATAATCTCCTTCTTTATAAAAACCTGGCATTTCAGCAGTTTCTCCACCAATTAAAGCACAATCTGACATTAAACATCCATCAGAAACTCCTTTTACTAAACTAGCACTTACAGTAGCTTCAAGCTTTCCACAAGCTATATAATCTAAAAAGAATAGTGGCTTTGCACCATGACATAAAATATCATTAACACACATAGCAACACAATCAATTCCAACTGTATCATATTTCTTTTTTGTGCAAGCAATTTGAAGTTTAGTTCCTACTCCATCAGTTCCTGAAACTAAAACTGGTTTTTTATATCCTTCTGGAAGTTCTACCATTCCTCCAAAAGAACCAAGTCCATTTAAAACATATTCACTCATAGTTTTCTTTGCATAATCTTGAATAAGTTTTACAGACTTATAGCCTTCCTCTATATTTACTCCTGAATCTTCATAAGTTAGCATAATACTTTTTCCTCCTCAAGATTATCATTTAATTTTTCCATTGGTGCTGAAACTGGATATACTCCATTAAAGCATCCTACACAGAAATTTCTTCTTCCAAAAAAGCTTTCATACATTCCATCTAAACTTAAATATCCTAAGGTATCACAACCTATAATATCTTTTATTTCCTCTACTGAATTATTAGCACCTATAAGCTCACTTCTATAAGGTGTATCTATTCCAAAATAACATGGATATTTAACTGCTGGCGATGCAACTAAGAAATGAACTTCTGTTGCTCCTGCTTTTCTTAGTGATTCTACAAGATGCTTTGAAGTTGTACCTCTTACTATTGAATCATCTATTAAAACTACTCTCTTACCCTTAACTGTTGCTTTTAATGGATTTAATTTTACACGAACTGCTCTTTCACGAAGTTCTTGTGATGGTGATATAAACGTTCTTCCTACATATCTATTTTTAATAAATCCAATTTCATATGGAATTCCTGAAGCTTTAGCATATCCCATAGCTGCTGGAATTCCTGAGTCTGGAACTGCAACTACTAAATCAGCTTCTATTTTATTTTCTTTATATAAAGCTTCACCTTGCTTTACTCTTGTTTCATAAACATCAAGTCCATCTATAATAGAGTCTGGTCTTGCAAAATAAATATATTCAAATGCACAAGTTTGGCATATTGTATTTTCAGAATATCTAATAGATTTAATTCCTTTCTCATCAATTACTACAATTTCTCCTGGTTCTATATCACGAATAAACTCTCCACCAATAGAATCTATAGCACAGCTTTCAGAAGATAAAATATATCCTTCATCTATCTTTCCAAGACAAAGTGGTCTTATTCCATGTGGATCTCTTATTCCTATAAGTTTATCTTTTGTCATAATTACCATTGCAAAAGAACCTCTAACAGCTGAAACTGCATTAACCACTGCTCTTTCTACCCCTCTTTTTGCTCCTCTTGCTATTAATGAAATTAAAACTTCTGAATCAACTGAAGTATGAAAAACATGTCCCCCATCCTCTAGAAGTTCTCTTATAACATCAGCATTTACAAGATTTCCATTATGCGCAACTGATATTGGTCCAAGTTTTGTATTTGTTAAAAGAGGTTGTGAATTCTCAATAGTTTTAGCTCCTGCTGTTGAATATCTCACATGACCTATTGCTATGTGTCCATTTGCTTCTTTAAGTTTTTCTAAATCTTCATTTCTAAATGCTTCTGTTATTATTCCAAGCCCTTTGTGGATTTTCATTTCATTTCCATTTGAAACTGCAATTCCAGTGCTTTCTTGACCTCTATGCTGAAGTGCATAAAGGCCATAGTAATTTACTGAAGCAACATCTATCTTTTCATTTGCATAGATTCCAAACACTCCACATTCATCCTTAAACTTATCATTTGCAGGGTCCATAAATTGAATTGATGAATTTACCATAGCCTTCTCCTTTTAACCTTGTATTCTCTTTAATATCTCTTTATATGCATCTTCTACATTTCCCATATCACGTCTAAATCTATCTTTATCTAACTTTTCACCAGTTGTTGAATCCCAAAATCTACATGTATCTGGTGATATTTCATCTGCTAAAATAACTTCTCCATTTGGAAGTCTTCCAAATTCTATTTTAAAGTCTATTAAATCAATATTTTGCTCTTTAAAGAATTCTTTTAAAAGATTATTTACATTTTCAGTTATTTTATAAATTCCTTTAAGTTCTTCAAAAGTAGTAGCTCCAATTCCCACTGCATGACAATCATTTATAAGTGGATCTCCTAATGAATCATCCTTATAAGATAATTCAAAAACAGTAGTTTTTAATTTAAATCCTTCTTCAAGACCTAATCTTTTTGCCATACTTCCCGCAGCTCTGTTTCTAACTATCACTTCAAGTGGAACTATTTCTACTCGTTTGCAAAGTTGATTTCTATCATCAAGCTTTTCTATAAAATGAGTTTTAACTCCATTTGCATTTAGCATTTCAAAAATCATTGACGTAATTGCATTATTTAAAACACCTTTATTTTCAATTGATGCCTTCTTTTCTCCATTAAAAGCTGTTGCATCATCTTTATAATGCACTATTACATTTTCCTCATTATCAGTTCTAAAAATTTGTTTTGCTTTTCCTTCATAAAGTTTTTCATACATGTTAACCATTATAATTCCACTCCTTCACCGTTTTCTTCAATAAATTTTCTTTTCATGTTTTTTCTAAAATCAATTAGTTTATCTTTAATTTCTGGATATTTTAACGAAAGCATTTGAAGCGCTAACATTCCTGCATTATAACTATTATTTATTCCAACAGTTGCAACTGGGATTGATTTTGGCATTTGAACTATTGATAAAAGTGAGTCAATTCCACCTATTGCTGCTTTAACAGGAACTCCTATAACAGGAAGTACTGTTTGTGATGCTATAACTCCTGGTAAATGTGCTGCAAGACCTGCTCCTGCAATAATAACTTCACATCCTAAATCTTCAATTTCTTTTATAGTCTCCTCTAATTTTTCTGGAACTCTATGTGCTGAAAGAATAAATGCTTTATATGAAACTCCAAACTCTTTTAAAGCATTAGCAGCTCCTCTCATTACTTCTGTATCTGATTTACTACCAAAAAATATTGCTACTTTCATAAAATACACTCCTTTTTATTTAAAATAATTTATACCTGATTTAAATAACTTTTGATCAAAATTTCCATCCATATTCTTATAAAGATTTTCTCCAACTCTTTCTGAGTGAGCCATCTTCCCAAATATTCTTCCATCAAGACTTGTAATCCCTTCAATTCCAAGACTTGATCCATTTGGATTATATGGCATATCCATTGAAACTTCTCCATTAATATCTACATATTGTGTTGCAACTTGTCCATTTTTGATAAGCTCTTTTAATAAGCTTTCTGGTGCTACAAACTTTCCTTCTCCATGTGATATTGGAACACTATGAATATCTCCTAAATTTACTTCATTAAACCATGGTGATTTTT
>NZ_JBOGCC010000095.1:0-3198 GCF_051656525.1 Clostridium sp.
ACGAAGTCTAGCAAAGCTTTGAGCTAGAGGGGTATTTATGAAGCTAGTGAATGGAACGTTTGTCTATAGATGTCTCCAGGAGCGAAATTTAAATTATAGACTACGCTCGTAGAAAGCTGGACGGAGCCACTTTCGGACACGGGTTCGACACCCGTCATCTCCACCATGACAAGCTGTGATACTTAGTATCACAGCTTTTTTGCGTTCTTTTTCATGAAAATACTCTAATTAATAAGAGAAGAAATTCAAAATAAAATTTAATCAGAATAATCTTAGATTTACTTTAAAGACATAAATTCATTATAGAAATCTTCTTTTAATCTAACCATTTCAGGCGTATACTTTCCATTTCTAGGAGTTAAATCTTTATACTTAGTAATAATAAGATTAGCTCTAGATCTTCTTAAAGGAGTAATTAAATAAGGATAAATAGAATCAAGAAAATAGATAGCATCATCTCTCTTTAAAGTAAACTCATAATAATCCTTATACTCATCTAAACTATGGCCTTTTCTTCTTCTAATAGAACCCCTTCCTAAAGTATTATAGATATACTCTAAAAGCTCTAAAGCAGTAGAACTAATAGATACATTAGGAGAAGGAAACTTAGAATTGTTATCCTTTAAAAGCATAATACTGCCCTTACTCTCAATTATTCCAGCTATATAAGCTTTTTCAGATTCAGTCATAAAATCACCTCTAATAATATTATTTACTAAAAAAAGAAAAGTATGTAAGGTATAGTTTAAAATTTGAGAAAATACATAAATTAATAATATTAAATGAAAAAGAGGAAGACATATGAAAAAGTATAAAGAAAATGATGATTATTTTTTGAAAATAGATGATGAGAAAAAGGCATATTGGTTAGGATTCTTATATGCAGATGGATGTGTCAGTATCAATGGAGAAAAGAAAAATAAATATACAGTTATTTTGCAATTACATCCGGCAGATAAATATATATTAGAACTTTTTTTAGAGGATATTGAATCTAATAGAAAGGTAAGTATAGACAAAAAGGGATATGTATCTATAAGAGTTGGAGGAAAGAGATTTTCAGAAAGCTTAATAAGACTTGGATGTGTACAGAAAAAATCATTGATACTAGAATTTCCAAGTGATGAAATAGTACCACAAGAATTTAAAAAGGACTTTATAAGAGGATATATGGATGGCGATGGTTGTATATCTGTATATGCAAAGGAGAGAAAAAATACATTGAAAAAAGAAATGTACTGTGAAATTAAATTTATTGGAACTTTTAGTATGATAGATGGAATTAGAAAGTTTTTTAAATCATCAAAAAAAGTATTAGTAAATAAACATTCGCCATCAACTTGTCAAATTAGTTTTGCAGGTCGTAAGTATAAAGAAATAGTGGAATTACTGTATAGTAATGCAGAAAGATATTTAGTTAGAAAAAAAGAGAAATGGAATATGTATAAAAGATATATGTATGGAATAGACAATAAAATAATGACAACTAATGAATTTATTACTATAAATAAAATGGAGATAAAGAAAAGAGAAAATAAAAAAATAGAAGAAGTATTGATTAACAAGAATGAGGAATTAAAAGAAAAAAATAAAAAATATAAGATGATAAAATTAAATAAATATAAGCTAGTTAAGGAAAATAAAGAAATAGAAAAATATCAAATAGAAAAAAACATAAACTGTGAAAATAAAAATCCAAAAGAGGTTTTAAAAGAAGAATTACTATATTTGAAAGAAAGAGTTATCAAGAAAAATGAGAAAGAAGAAAAGATATACATAATAGATAATAAAAAATGGAAAAGAAATTTAAAAAATAAAATAGTAGAACAATATAGCTTAGATGGAGAGCTTATAAAGGTTTGGGAAAACGTTAGTGAAATAGCAGTAGCATACAACACAACAAGCAAAGCAATAAGAAAAGTGTGCAATAAAGAAAGGAAAAGTTGCAAAGGATATGTATGGAAATATAGAGAAGGAATCATAAGAAAAAAATGCGATAAAATAGCCCAATATACAATGGAAGGAATACTAATAAAAGAATGGGAAAGTGTTCTAAAAGCAGCAGAATATTATAATGTTACAGAACAAGCAATTAGAAGAGCAGTTACAGGAAAATATAAAAGTAGTTGTGGATTTAGATGGAAAAAGGTATCTGTTTTATAGAGTGAGGTAGATAAGTAAAGTATAATAAGCATTTCAAAATAATTCCAAATTTGCAAGGGGTTTGTACTGGGCGCTTTAGGTCCCAGTTGCTTAGAAGTATGTAAAAAGGAATTTACTAAAGACTTAAAAGTAGAAGATTTAACTCTAGTAAACAAGTCATTTATTGCTTCAGATTATGAAGAAACAGAAAGTGATATAGTTTATAAAGCTAAGATAGGTGATATAGAGGCAATATTTTACATACTTTTAGAATTTCAATCTAGAGTAGATTATAGAATGCCATTAAGATTACTATTTTACGTTGTAGAAATTTTAAGAGAGTTTTCTAAGAATGAAAACCATAAAAAGACTGATAAGAATATAAAGATACCAGCAGTTGTGACTATAGTTTTATATAATGGAAACCAAGTTTGGGATGTGCCAACAGAATTTAGAAGAATGTTTTATAATGAAGAGAAATTTCATAGTGGAATTTTAAACTTTGCATATGATATATTTGATGTAAATAATGGTTTTACAAAAGAAGAACTACTAGAACATAAAAATGTTACATCAGCAATATTTTTATTAGACCAAAAGATAACTGCAATGGAATTCATGAATAGAATAAAAGATATAGCACTATTCTTTGATGGATTGAGTGAAGAAGAATTAAAAGCAATAAAACATTGGATAAAAAATACTACTGAAGAAAGACTAGCAAATAATGCATTTATGCTAAAAGAATTAAAAGATGAAGGGAAAAAAGAAAAACAAATAGAGATAGCGAAAAATCTTCTTGATGTGTTAGAAGATGAAATAATTGCTAAAAAGACTGGATTAAATATAGAAGAAGTAATTAAATTAAGAAAAGAATATTTGAAAAGATAAGAGGAAGTCAGTACTTAAAGGTGCTTGCTTTTTAATATGGTAGGTTTTGTGAGGTTTCATGATATAATGAGGAAAAGTATATTTTAGGAGAGATTATGAAGAGTAGTTGGAGTGAAAAATGGTGTGAGGATTTAGAGGTTTTTAGGGTTAAGTTAATTGAGGGGC
>NZ_JBOGCC010000096.1:0-1451 GCF_051656525.1 Clostridium sp.
TGCCACAAATTGGCATCATGGCAAACGTCAAACGTCACATTGTGCGCCAAGGCGTGGTCGGCGAACTGCGTGACGTGCTGGCACACTGGGCAGGTGCGCAACGTGCGGCAGGGTTGAGCGACGGGGAGATTTACCGCAAATTTTACCTGTCCCACGGCGTGGACATGATCACGTGTCAGACCGCCAAAGTGGACGAAATGCAACAATTAATTGAACGAGTGCGAGGGTAACATTATGCAACAAATGCTGAGTGACATGGTAAGTAAGATGTACGACATGGACATGGTTGAAAGGCGTGAGCGCATGTCCAAACTTCGCCTGACGTGTGAGGAGTGCGGTACGAAGCAGGTTCAACTTGTCGACTGGAGTACACCGGTTGTACGGTTCAAATGCCGCCGCTGCGGACATAAATTCACATATGAGGAATAATATTATGTCACCGATAGAATGGTGTGAAGAAATGGCACGTACTGCCACAACTGAGCAGGAGCGTAAAGACTACGAGTCACTGCGGGAAATTTGGAAGGGGAGGACGGAGGAATGAATACCGCACTAGGTAACTTAATACGTGAAACACTATTTGAGAACACGGTTCAAGAACTGTGCAATTTACCGGACTGGAAATTCTGCATCGTGTTCGCCGACGGTTTATACAATGACGCATGTTCAGGATGTAATTTTGAGGGGAAGTATTATACCGAGAATGAGATTTACGCAGCGTATATGCGCCGCTACCCAGATGCGGAGCCACTAGTATGACCACGCTGGTGAAATGGGCAATCCGTCACGGTGTATCACATGTAGCGTTAGCGGAGTTGCGGGAAATGATGGGGGTGGACAGCACCCCCGACCTCGAACCGCAGGCCGGTAAAAGTGAAGCAGCGGTACAGGCGAACACACGGTTAGCGGCGGCACAGGCTGGTGCAATTTTGTGGCGAAATAACTGCGGTGCTCTCGTCGACAAGCGTGGCATTCCGGTACGTTACGGACTGTGTAACGACACGAAACAGTTGAACAAGCGTCTCAAGTCGTCCGACCTTATCGGTATTCGTCCCGTCCGGATCACACCTGATATGGTCGGGACAACCATTGGACAATTTGCGGCGGTGGAATGTAAAGAAGCGGACTGGACGTACAAGGGTGACGACCACGAGAAAGCACAAAAGGCGTTCGGTGAGTTGGTTATGTCGAAAGGCGGTGTGTTCACATTCGCCAACTCGCCGGAATGTATCAAGGGGTGGTGAATGTACATGACCCTGTACGACAACGCATCATCTTTACCGCTCGGTTACTCGACACCGTGCAGTCCAGCGTATCTGGGCGAACCGGATCAAGTTGCCGGCGGGTGTCAAATTTACCGGATTGGTGATGTGCGTGTGGTAGTAACACTTGACCCACTGGTCAAAACCAACCATAATGAACCGGATTAAACAATTGGAGTATGACTATGA
>NZ_JBOGCC010000097.1:0-1681 GCF_051656525.1 Clostridium sp.
AAATATCATCCATTTCAACATAAATTGGATAGATTAAAAAATGGAGCTTTTGATAAGAGAAGAGAGAGTTACTTTTTAAATATAGAGGATATAATAAAAGCTAGAATTTTAATGGAGCATAACTCTAAAAGGTTTGATATTCAGTCAAGACTTTTATGGGAATTATTCCTGGAGAGTGCTGCTAGAATATCCGCAATATCTAATTTAAAATTGTCTCAATTAGATATTAGAGCAGGATACTTTAAAGATGTAAAAGAAAAAGGGAATAAAATTGTAGATATTATTTTCCTGGATAACACAGAAAAATTATTAAGAGAGTGGATAGATTATAGAGATAGTAAAAATATAGCTTCTGATTACTTGTTTATAACGAAGAGTAAAGAAAGCTATGTACAAATGCAGCAAAGTACTATAAGAGCCAGAATAAAGAAAATAGGAGAGCTAATAGGGTATGACAAACTTTATCCTCATACATTACGTAAAACAGCAATAAATTTATTAAGTAATCTTTCAGACATAAATTTTGCTGCTGAATATGCACATCACAATGATACTAAAGTTACAAAGGATCACTATATAAAAGCTCGTACTGGAGCAGAAAATAGAAGTAAAATACTTCAAATTAGAAGAGAAACAGGACTTTAAAATTTCAATAAATTATCGAATTTAGTTAAAACTTTGAGATTTATACACCTTATAAAGCTAACAAAATCGTTAAAGCTATAGACGATTTATCCAGGTACTCATTTTTAAAAAGATAGTAAAATCAAGGCTTTATAACTTATAAAAAAGTGGAGTTTTTGTATAAATTCGATAATTTACCCAACATAAAAAATTAGAAAAACTAAAAATAAAATTACAAAGGAGAATCAATGATTATATATATTTATGATATAAAAACATTAACAGTAGTAGCAAGACCAATTGTAAATTCATATGGAGAATTTAAGGCTGAACCAATAAAGTATTATCCAGAATGGAGTATAAATTGCCATATATCAACTGAAGTAGAGTTCCAAAATCCAATATTAGATTCTGGAGTAATGAGAGAAAAAACTAGAGAAGAATTAATATTATTAGATGGAAAAGTTGAACTACTAAAAGATGGAGAATATATTGAAAATAATAAGATTATTACAGTAGACGCTCCAAATTATTTATTTAAAAAATTATGGAATAAAGAAATTAATATATGGGAAGAAGGAGCAACCCAGAAAGAGATTAATCTAGAAGTAAATAGACTTATAGACGAATTTACAATACTTGGAGAACAAAAAGAAAGATGGATAAAATATGGGTTTGATGTATTAGATATAGAGAATCAAATGTCAGAAAATATAATTAAAAGGAATTACCTATTAACAATAGGAAGAGGGAATTAAGATGGTTATAATTGATGAAGCTTTAAAAATTATAAATAAGTTTGTTCTAGATAAAAATACTCAAAATCAAATGGAAATAGAATTAAAAAAACTAGAAGTTGAAGATTTTAACAATAAGAGAGGAAGTAGCTTGGAAAAAGCAATAAGTATGGTATTTCCCCTTATAGCATTTATATTTTGTGGGTTTCTTGTAAGTAATCTTTTAGGAATGTGGATAGGATTTATATTTAAAACACAATCTCCAATATTTCCTATAGATGATAGGATGTATCAAATAATAATGGTTTATTTGACAGGAT
>NZ_JBOGCC010000098.1:0-12062 GCF_051656525.1 Clostridium sp.
ACTGGAACTTTTTTAAGTACTAGTCCAGCAGCACATGTTTTTGAGGATAGTAAATCAAAACCTAGAGATGAAAAAAACATGGAAATTAGAATTGATGAAGTAGTGAAAAATAAGGAAGATGTTGAAACTTTAGGGATAAATCCAGGAGACTTCATCTTTATAGACCCAAAAACTGTTATAACAGAAAGTGGATTTATAAAATCAAGATTTATTGATGATAAAGGAAGCGTTGCAGCTTTACTTTCCATGCTTGAATTAATAAAAAGAGAAAATATAAAATTAAAATATAAAACAAAAATATTAATTTCAGTATATGAAGAAGTAGGACATGGTTCATCATATATTCCAAGTGATATTACAGAACTTATTGCAGTTGATATGGGTTGCATTGGAGATGATTTATCTTGCAATGAATATCAAGTATCAATCTGTGCAAAAGATAGTAGTGGACCATATGATTTCAATATGACAACTGCATTAGTAAATTTAGCAAAAGAAAATAACATAGATTATGCAGTAGACATATACCCTATGTATGGTTCAGATGTAAGTGCAGCACTTAGAGGTGGAAATGATATTAGAGGTGCCCTTATAGGTCCTGGAGTTCATGCAAGTCATGGAATGGAAAGAACACATTATGTAGCAATAGAGAACACAATAAAATTATTAATTGCATATTTAAGTAAATAAAATAAATAAGACTTCACTCAAGTAGAATTTAATTTTGCTTAAGTGGAGTCTTATTTTAATTGAAGTATAAATTTGACTAACTAAATTGAAATTAGAAAGTATATTCATAAAAAATTAGTATAATTTTTATAAATTTAATTAAAAAATAGAAATTATTATGCAAATATGATAGGAATACTAAGAATTAGTTGATAAATTATAGTAAAATTAAAATTTACATATATATTTAATGTTTTTTAGATTTTTAATAGGGCACAGATATTTAAAAAGTACATTTGATAATAAATGGATTATATAATAATAATTATGTTAATGAATAATTATTATTGAGTAGTAAATCCCTGTATTTTTACGGAATTATGCTTTATAATTTTCTTCATTGAACGAACGATAAAATATGAGGAAGTGACTTTATGGACATTAAATTTTCTAAAAATAATGTGGACAGCTTTTTAAACAAATTACAAAAAGAATATGATGTATTTGCACCAATAGCTTATAAAAATGAAGGTAGATATAGTAATGTAGATAGTATCAGATATGGAAAAATAAATTCATTTAATGATGTTGTTTATGATAGAAGATCTGATTATTCAGCGAAAGAAGTATTATTACCTATAAATCATTTATATGCAGTAAAGATAAATGGAAATATTATAAAAAATGAAGATAAAGATAACGAAAAGAAAAAAATTATAATTCTTCGTGCTTGTGATATTCATGCTATGGAAAGAATTGATAACAAGTTTATGAAGGATGATTATTATAGGGCAAGACGTGAAAAAGTAAAATTTATGGTAATGGAATGTCCAAAGGCATTTGATACATGTTACTGTGTTTCAACAAAAACTAATGAAACAGATAATTATTCAATGGGAATAAGATTTGACGGAGATAATATACTTATCAAAATAAAAGATGTTGATTTTGATAAATATGTTATTGATGAGAATGAAAAAGAAGATTTTGAAATAAGATTTGCTAAAGAAGATGGAGTAAATGTTAAACTTCCAGATTTTGAACTTTGGGATTATAAAGCTTTAGATAAAGCAAGAAATTTAGAATTTTGGAATGAATATAAGAATCGTTGTATAGGATGTGGAAGCTGTAATGCTAGTTGCCCAACTTGTACATGCCTTTCTACTAAAGAAGTTAAAATTAATAATTCAGATGTTATAGAAATAAGAAGAGTTTGGAATGGATGTCAGCTTATAAAAACTAAATCATTAAAAGGTTATACAGTAAAAGATTTAGTACCTGCAAGAGTTAAACAAAGAGTTTTTGATAAATTCTATAATCCAAAAACTGAAAATTCAGAAGAGCAACTATGTGTTGGATGTGGACGTTGTACAAGTATTTGTCCAAAACTTATTAGTTTTGCAAACACTTTAACAAGATTAACAGAAGAGTTAGAGAAGTAGGAGGAAGCCTAAGATGAATAAAGATATAAATGTAGAAGCACTACGTGCTAATTGTTTCCGTCAATCAAAAATTCCAGGAGAATTTATGTTTCAAATGAGAGTTCCAGGAGGAATTACTGATGCGAAACATTTAGGTTTAGTTCAAGAGATTGCAACTAAATATGGAAATGGTAAATTTCATTTTGGAACAAGACAAACATTTAATATTCCAGGAATTAAGTATGAAAATATTGAAAATGTAAATGAGTTAGTGCAATCATATATAGAAGCAGTTGAGATTGAAGAGTGTAATGTAGATATGGAATCTAATGATAAAGGATATCCATCTCTTGGGGCAAGAAATATAGGAGCTTGTATTGGTGGAGAGCATTGTATAAAAGCTAATATTAATACAGTAGAGCTTGCTAGAAAGCTTGAAAAAGTAATTTATCCAAGTCATTACCATATAAAAATTAATGTAACTGGATGCCCAAATGATTGTATAAAAGCGCATATGAGTGATTTTGGAATATATGGGGTTACACTTCCACAATATGATTATAATAGATGTGTTGAATGTGGTGGATGTGAAAGAGCTTGTAGAGCACATAGTGTTGGTGCGATAACTGAAGAAAATGGAAAAATGACTATAAATAGAGATCTTTGTATTGGGTGTGGGGAATGTACAGATGTTTGTCCAACTAGAGCTATGAAAAGATATGATAAGCAGTTATATAGAGTAACTATGGGGGGAAGAACTGGAAGAAAAAATCCAAGAATGGGAAAAGTATTTGTAGATTATGTAACGGAAGACACATTAATAAGTATTTTTGAAAATTGGATACCATTTTCTAAATATGTTTTACATGGAAAACCTGTTTATCTTCATGGAGGGCATTTAATGGATATGGTTGGATATGAAAAAGTAAAAGAGTTTTTATTTAAAGATGTTATTTTTAATGAAGAAGCTAAAATTGCTAAGAGAATTAATTGGAGTGAAATTGAATATAAATCAAACATTAATGTAGTTAAAGCAGAAGATGTTATAAAATAAATGAGTAAAGGAAGTTTTAAACTTCCTTTTTTTCTTAAAAATAAAATGAAAAAGCTAATTTAATATTAAGGATTTACTAAGTGATGATTAAGGGAAAATTAAGATATTTATAGTAGAATAGGAATATAGAAAATTATGGAATGAAAAGTATAAGTTCAATGTTAAGAGAGAATTTAAGATGTGGAGGAAGATATATGGAACAACTATTAGAGTTATTTGCAAGGTATGGATTAATTATTATATTTATTCTTGTGTTTTTAGAACATTTAAATTTACCAGGACTTGCAGCAGGAGTAATTTTAGCTGGAATAGGTGTTATAGTAAAAAAAGGGAATGTAAACTTAATGGTGGCACTATGTGTTTGTTTAGCAGCAGCATTACTTGGAAATATAGTTTTATATTTTATCGGTAGATATATAGGTCCTAAAGCTATTGATATATTAGTTAGAAAATTTCCAAAATCAAAAAATGCTATTTTAAAAGCAGAGAAAATGTCTAAAAATAGTTATGGAAGAATTAGCACAAGATGTATGCCGGTAATAAGAACTATAGTACCAGTTATAGAAGGTGGACTTGGAGTAAGTTTCTTAGATTTTATTAAAACCTCTACAATAGGATTATTTGTTTATAATGGAACTATTGTAGGAGGAGGATATTTTTTAGGATATTTAGTTTAGAATATACTAAAATATTAACAAATAATTAAATAACATTTTTGACGATAAAATTATTAATTAAGTTATATATAATATTAGTATATATAGATTAAGGAAAATGTAACTAAGGAGACGCGGTAAAGTGAACAAAGGAAAAAAATCACAGAAATCAGCCTTAGAAAAAAATAAAGTTAGCAATAAGAAGAATATGCAACTAAAGTATAAAAGGCGAAGAATGTTAGCAGTTATAGTAATTATAGTGGTAGGAATAGTAGGTATTATTTTTTTAGTCCACAGTTTTAGTGGATTTAAAGGAGTAGGAGAATCAAAAGGGAAGAAAATAAATAATTATATGATAGATGGGAATAACGATGTTGAAAACGGTGATTATAATGGAGCTATAACTAATTATCAAGATGCATTAAATGTAGATAGTTCAAATGAAAATGCAACAGATATGATAAAAATATTACAAGGATATATGAAAGCACAAGCCTTTTATCAAACTGGAGATGTTCAAGACGCTGAAGTAGCAC
The DNA here is from genome assembly GCF_051656525.1 of Clostridium sp. GTDB lineage: Bacteria > Bacillota > Clostridia > Clostridiales > Clostridiaceae > Clostridium. Next base: position 4,337 of record NZ_JBOGCC010000098.1, read on the forward strand.
TTAGTAATATTCCAAGCAGTTATACAAGATATCCAATTAGCAAGAAGATAGATGAGCTTCAAAGTGAGATAAAAAAAGGAAATCCGAATGCACAGAAGAAAAATGATGCAAAAGCGACTACTGATATTTTAAATTTAAGTAATTTATATAATGCAGGAAAATATCAAGAGGCATTAGACTTAATATCAAATATGGAGAGTGATAATTTAAGTTCAACGCAACAAGCTTATGTATCAGAAGTAACTATAGGAATAGACCAAAAGCTTAATATCAAAGATGCAAAAAATAATAAGTTTTATCAAAAGGGAAAATACTTATTAGAATTAAATAATCTTAATATTGCAGTTAATAATATGGAACTTGGAGCAACTACATATGAGCAGAAGCTTACAAGAGCAAAAGATAAATATAATAAGTGGAATGATGAGTTAAATAAAATACTACAAACACTTCAAGGAAAATTATCTAGTTCAGATTGGAATACATTACAAAGCAATGAAAATATATGGAAAACTAATATGGAAAATCAAGCAAAGCAAAGTGAAAGTCAATATACGGATTCGTTAGTTAAGCAAACTGCAAATTATCAATCACAAAGAGATCAAATAAAAGATAGGTGTTATTACTTAGTTAACACGTATATGTAGGAAAAAAGCTATCTGAAAAGGTAGCTTTTTTATATTTAAATATAAAATTTATAGGAAAAACTTTATTAGACTATTAAATTATAAAAAAATACTTTTAAATTAAATATTTACTTAAAAAACTTAAAATGGTAAGATTGAGATGGTATAAAAGGAGGATGACTATGAAATTTAAAAAAATTGTAGTATCACTAAGTATTTTGGGTATAGCAGTAGTATTAGTAGGGTGTGGTAAAACTGATATTGAAAAAATCGGAGGAAATATAGAAAAGGATAATTATGTCTTAGCAATTAAAGAATTTGAAAAGTTAACTGATGAAGAAGAAAAAAATAAAATAGAAGAGCAATTCAAAAATAAAGCAATAGATATAAAAAATAGGTACATAAATGAAGAAATTGAAAAAGTACAAGCTGTTGAATGGTTAAATGAATTACGATTAGTAAAGGAAATAGAAGTATTTATAGATAGTGTAACTAAAGAGGTTAATGAAATATATGAATCAAGAAAATAGATGAAAAATAAAAGATGAGGCATTTGCCTCATCTTTTATGCTTCTAAGATTTCTTTTTCTAAAGTATCCATTAAAGTTTGAACTGGAACAATTTCCTTTATTCTATGTGCATTTTCGCCACAGAAAATTAATCCATTATCTAAATCACCAGTAACAGAATTGATTAAGGCTTGTGTTATGCAATAAGGAGTATCCTTAGGATTACAAGGTATTAAACAATCATAACATTTCTTTACTGGAATTTTACCTTCTTTTGTCTTTTGAACAAAAGGATTTAAAATTGCACGACCAGGCATTCCAACAGGACTACCAACAATACTAATATCATCTAATGTTGAATTAACATAAGCTTCTTTAAACTCAGGTGAAGCATCACATTCAGTAGTAGCGACAAAACGCGTTGCCATTTGAACACCAGAAGCACCAAGTTTTAAATACTTAGCTATATCAAAACCATCAAAAACACCACCTGCAACTATAACAGGAATATCTTTATTAAAACGCGAACCATGTTCATTTACATGTTCAATAATTGAAGATATTTCTTTATCAAATTCTTCAGTAGTAAGATTTTCAACTTGATCTTTTTTAAAACCAAGGTGACCACCAGCTTTAGGACCTTCTATAATAACAGCATCAGGTAATCTGTTGTTATGTTTTTCCCAAAGTTTTAAAATTACTCTGCAAGCTTTTAAAGATGAAACAATTGGCGCAATTTTAACTGCTGAATCTTTTGCAAGCTTTGGTAGAGCAGTAGGCATACCAGCACCAGAAATAATTAAGTCAATTCCTGCATCAATGGCAGTTCTAACGTAATCTTCATAGTCTTTAGTTGCAACCATGATATTAACTCCTAAGATACCATTTTTCGTTTTTTCCTTTGCAATTCGTATATGTTCTTTTAAGGCTCTAAGATTAGCAAGCTTAGAGTTTGTATTAAAATCTTTTTCTTTAAATCCAATATCAGCTGTAGATATAACACCTATACCACCAGCATTAGTAACGGCAGAAGCTAGAGAAGATAATGATACTCCAACTCCCATACCACCTTGAATGATTGGAAGTCTAACTTTTAAGTTACCGATTATTAAAGGTTTAATATTCATAAAAAAATCCCTCACTTATATATATTTTGAAAATTAAATAGTTTGACTATCAAATTAATTTATTCCATTATAATCTAAAAAATCTAATTTAACAACCAGTAATTAAATTTTATTAATTAAACAAAAAAGTTGACAAGATAAATATTATTTGATAAAATATAGAAGACTTAGGGGTATGGCTCAATTGGTAGAGTAGTGGTCTCCAAAACCATTGGTTGTGGGTTCAAGTCCTACTGCCCCTGCCAAAGACATTCATTTGAATGTCTTTTTTTTTATGCAAATTTAGAAAATAAAAGCTTTCTAAAAATAGGAATAAAATATTAAAAATTAAAAATGAAAATGAATAAATTAAGAAAAAAATAGATTATATGACAAAAAAAGACTAGAGTAATAATTTATTTTGAATAAAAGATTATTTAATTAAAGAAAATTCCAAAAAATTCACCAAAAGTTTAAAAAATGTGATATAATATAAACAAATAAAGTTAAAGTTTTAGTGAAGGAGGGAGAATATGAAAAAATTAAATAAAGGATTAATTTTTGGAGTATTCATAGTGTTACTAGCTTTAACATTAGGAATGGTTATAGTAAAAGGAAATATTTCATCACAAAAATATGAAATTGTAACAACAAACAACACTATAAATGAGTCACAAGAACAACTAAACTCAGTAGTAGAAGTAATTACAAAAGCAACTTATCAAAATGTTAAATCATTAAAAAATGAAAAAGAAAAAGGATATGTAGTAGTTGCAGATAAAGATATTACTGAAGGTGAAATAAATGCAATTATAAATATAGGAAAAGGCTTAAATATAAAGATAAGTTTTTTAGAAAATGAAGCTGTAAATAAGAATAGTAGAATACAACAATCAGGAGATACTGTAATTCCAAATGGAGTAGATTTAAATAGAGCATTAGAGGAAAGTAAAATAGATGCTTTAAATTTGAATCAATTATATACATTTAAATCAGATGATAAAAAAAGTATGGTTGTTTTTATAGAAAATGTAAAAGAACTTGAGAAACATAAAGGGGAATTTAATGAAAAAATAGATGACTTAAAAGCTGAAGGATATAAGTTTAGAGCTTTTTCATAGTGGATAAAATTACATAGAATTAAAATATGTAATTTATACATAATAATAAATGAAGCTTGATTTAAAATTTAGAAAATCAAGGAGGCGTTTAAGTATGAAAAGAAAATCTTTAGGAAAAAAGGTAAGTAAGCTTGAGGCTTTTAAGCATGAAGTGGCAAAAGAGATTGGAGTTCCTTTAAAAGAATATAATGGTGATCTTACTGCAAAACAGTGTGGTGCAATTGGTGGTGAGATGGTAAAAAGAATGGTAGAGAAGTATGAAGCAAGTATTATAAAAGAGAATAAAGAAAATTAAGCTATTGCAAGTGCAGTAGCTTTTTTTTAATTTGGATTTTTTACAAAAAATGTATATAATAAAATGGAACTAGAGTTCTTATGAGAGGAGAGTTTTTATGAGAGAGGTTAAAATAATTCATTGTAGTGATATACATTTAGATACAACAACTAGAGACTTAGAAGGAAATTTAAGAGTTAAAGTAAGAGAACTTATAAAAGATGTATTTAAAAAGATTATAGATATATGTAATGAAGAGAAAGTAGAAATACTATTAATTGGGGGAGATATTTTTGATAATAATAGAGTGAAAAAAGAAACTGTAAGTTTTGTGAAAAGTATTTTAGAGGAATTAGTTTATACAAAAGTATTTATAAGCCCAGGCAATCATGATCCGTTTAATGGAAAATCTTTTTATGACATTATAGAGTGGCCTAAAAATGTGTATATATTTAAAGAAGGTATGGAGAGAGTTGATGTGGAGGGAGTATCAATTCATGGTTTTGGCTTTAATGAAAAATATCAATATAAGACATTAATGAAAGATATTAATATAAATTCTGAAAATATAAATATTTTAATTGGGCATGGTGATTTAGGAGTAAAAGAAAGTGAATATAATCCAATATTATTAGAAGATATAGAGAAAAGTGATTTAGATTATATTGGACTTGGGCATATTCATCTTTATAGTGGGGTAAAGAGAGTTGGAAAAACTTATTATGCTTATTCTGGGTGTCCACAAGGTAGAGGCTTTGATGAGGAAGGCGAAAAAGGAATAATAATAGGAAAGATTAGAAAAGGATATACAAGTTTAGAGTTTAGAAAAACTTCAATAAGTGAATATGAAACTTTAAAAATTAATATAGAAAATGCAGAAAATTTATATGATATAGAAAGATTAATACTAAAGGAACTAGAAAGTAAGAAAAAGGAGAACTTCTTTAAGATAAAACTTATAGGAAATATAGAAGAAAACATAGTTATTGATAAGGAGCTTCTAAAAAGAAACTTAAACCATTATAGTCTGAAAATTATAGATGAAACAAAGATAAAGATTGAGATTAAAGAGAATTCAATTAAACATATGTTTATAGAAGAATTAAAAAAAGATGGTAGTATTGATGAGGAGATTTTTAATTTAGCTTTATCATTGGGAATGAGAAGTTTAAATGATGAGGAGATAGTTTTAGATGATTATTAAAAGGGTAAAAATAATTAGATTTGCTGGAATTAAAAATAAGGAGATAGATTTTTGTAATGGAATAAATCTTGTTTTTGGAGAAAATGAAGTGGGGAAGTCTTCTATACAAGAGTTTATAAAAATTTGGCTTTTTGGTTTAGGTAGTGGTAAAAAAATGAGAATAAAGTATCTTCCGTTAAGTGGTGGAATAATGGAGGGAGAGCTTTTAGTTGAGCAAAATGAAGTATGTTATTTAATAAAAAGAAAGTTTGGAGAAACTAAAAAAGGTGATTCTATAGAAGTACTAAATTTTCTAACAGGAGAAAAATTAAATTTAAGTAAAAAGGAAGTTGGGGAAGTTTTATTAGAAGTAACAGAAAAAACTTTTTCTAGGACTATATTTATAGGACAACAAAAAATAATTTTAGAGAAAGAGAAAAAAGAAGATGAAATAAAGGAACGATTAAAAAGTACATTAAGTCAAAATGATGATGATGTATCAATAGATAGGGCGATTGATAAGTTAAGAGAGAAAAGAAAAGAGATACAAGGTCCTAGAGGTAGTGGGTGTCTAAAAGATAGTAATGAAATTTTAAATAATTTAAATGAAGAACTTTATAAAGCAGAAAGATTGAAGAAAGAAATTTTAGAAAAAGAGATAGAGCTTAAAGAAGTTAAATTGAAAAAGAAGAGTATAAGAAAGAGTATAGAAAATCTTGAGATTTATAAAAAACATCTAAAAAGAGGAAATTTAAGAAAAGAGTATGAGGAAATAATAAAGTATTTTAATAAGAATGAGGTTAATAAAAAGGAAGAGCAAGATCTTTATAAAGAATTAAATAAGATAAGCAAAGCTGAATTAGAGATTTTAGATAAAAAATTTGAAGAAGTGAATATTATAGATTTAAAAATAAAAGAAAATGAAAGTAATATAGAAGAGTTTAAAAGTGAAAAAGAAAAAATAAAAAAAGAAAATGAAAAATTAGATGTATTTTATTCATTAGGTGGGAACATAAAAGAGAAAATAAATAATTTAATGGTAGAGACTAAGTTATTTAAAGAAAAATTGGAAAGTGAAAGAAAGTTAAAAAAGTTGATAGAAGAGGAAGAGAAAAGTATAGAAGAACATAAGAAAAGACTTAATGAAAAAAATCTTTCAATAGACGATGATATAAATAAAATGAAGGAACTTTTAGAAAGTGTAAATAATAAATTTAATATGAAAAGATATATAGGAGTAATAATGGTTCTTATTTTTGTAGCAATAATTGGATTTATTATAGATAAAAAACTTTTAATTATAGTAAGTTTATTTGGAATAATTGGAGTTCTTGTAAGCTACTTTATTTTAAATTTAGAAAATAGTATGTTAAAGAGGTATAAATTTAAAAATATAAATGAGCTTAAAGAAGGGATAAGGGAACTAGAGAAAGTTAAAAATATAGAAGAGAAAGCTCATTTGAAGATTGAAGAAAGACTTAATAGAATCGAGGATTTAGATATAGAAAAAGGATATAAGAAATACACTCAAAGTGAAGAAATGTTAAGGTCAATTAGAGTAATGACAGAATCAGCAGATGAAAGGGAATTACTTTTGAAAGTTAGTATGTATGAAACTATTAAAGGAAAGATTGATAGAATAGAGGAAGATATAAGAAGTAATAAAAAAAGGAAAGAGTTTTTATATGAGGATAAGAGCAAAATAGAAGAAGAAATTTTATTAGAGGTACAAAAAATAGATAGTAATGTTACAGTGGAAAAATGCAAAGATGTAATAGAAGAATATAAAGAAAAGCTAAAAAGAAAAAATGAGTTAAAAGAAGATATTGAGAGAAATAATGAAACATATAAGGCTTTATTAAAAGATAGGGATATTTATGAAATAAGAAAAGAAATAGAAGTGAGTAAGGATTTAATTGAATGTTCATCATATAAAAAAGAAGAGGAGATAGATGAAGAAGTAAAAAATAGTTCAAAAGAGCTTATATTTTATGAAAAAAGAGGAAAGGAATTAGAAGGAGAGATTAAATATATTTTAGAAAAGGAAAGAGATATAAATATTATAGAAGAAGATATATTCATAGAAGAAGAAAGAATAAAAGAATTACGAAAAAAAATGAAAGCATTAGATATTAGTATAGAAAAGTTAGAAAGTATAGATAGAAAGTTAAAGGAGAAATTTACACCTAAAATAAATGAATATGTAGGAGAAATATTTAGTAAAATAACTAACAATAGGTATAAAAATGTTATTTTAAAGGAAAACTATTCATTAGAGATTGAAGGAGAAAGATGGTTTAGTAGCGAGTATTTAAGTAAAGGAACTAAAGATCAGCTATATTTAGCAGTAAGATTTGCAATTATAAAAATAATATTTGAGAGAATAGATGTTCCAATAATTTTAGATGAAGCTTTTAGTCAATATGATGACAGAAGAAGAGAGGAAGCACTAAAATATTTATATGAAAGAGAAGAAAATCAAACAATAATATTTACATGTCAAGGAATAGAAAAGAAAATTTTAGAAAAACTAAAAATTTCTTATAATGAGATAGTTATTTAATTGACAGAGAGGAAAATAAAGGTTATGATTTTACTTGTAAATGCAAATCATATGCAAAAGGAGGGAAAGATGAAAAAAATCATAGCTATATTAGGGGTAGGAATGATAATGATGTTAGGAGTTGGATGTTCATCAAAAGATGAAGAGAAGAGTGAAAAATTACAAGTCACAGCATCCATATTTCCTATAGCGGAAGTTACAAAAGCTATTGGGGGGGATAAGGTTTCTGTAATTACATTGGTACCAAAAGGTCAGGAACCACATCATTTTGAACCAAATACAAAAACATTTAAAGAGTTATTACAAAGTAAATTATTTATATATAATGGACTAGGAATGGAAGA
>NZ_JBOGCC010000099.1:0-1693 GCF_051656525.1 Clostridium sp.
AAAGAGTTTCTAAAATATATGTAGCACCAGGAAATGGTGGAACAGCATCCTACGAAAAATGTGAGAATATAAATTTAGAAGATATAAATGATTTAAGAGTATTTGCTATAAATGAAGGAATAGACTTAACTATAGTAGGACCAGAAGAGCCTTTAACAAAAGGAATAGTTGATATATTTAAAAAAGATGGATTAAAAATATTTGGGCCAGCACAAAATGCTGCTATGCTTGAAGGAAGTAAAGGATTCTCTAAGGATTTTATGAAAAAATATAATGTAAGTACAGCAGAGTATGGTGTATTTTATAATGAAGAAGATGCAAATAAATATTTAGAAAATTGTAAATATCCAATAGTAATAAAAGCTGATGGACTAGCAGCGGGAAAAGGAGTTGTTATTTGTGAAAATGAAAAAATGGCAAAAGAAACTATAAGTTTATTTATGGTGGATGATATATTCAAAGGTGCAGGTAAAAAAGTAGTTATAGAAGAATTTTTAGAAGGAATAGAGGCATCAATTTTATCTATAACAGATGGGAAAAAAATAGTACCATTCTTATCAGCAAAAGACCATAAACAAATATTTGATGGAAATAGGGGACCTAATACAGGTGGAATGGGAGTAGTATCGCCTAATCCATATGTTACAGAAGAGGTATTAGGAGATTTCTATAAAAATATAATGGATAAAACTCTAGTAGGAATACAAAATGAAAATATGGACTTTAAAGGAATTATTTTCTTTGGAATAATGATAACTAAAGAAGGGGTAAAACTTTTAGAATATAATGTGAGAATGGGAGACCCTGAAACACAATCGGTACTTTCATTAATGGAAAATGACTTTTTAGAAGTAATAGAAAAAGCATTAGATGAAAAGCTTAATGAAGTAGAAATGAAATGGAAAGAAGGTTACTGTATAAACGTGGTATTCTCGTCAGAAGGTTATCCTGCAAAAGCTAAAACAGGATATGAAATAGAAATAGAAAAAGATGTATTTAAAGACGTGTTTATAGCAGGAGCTAAGAGAGAAGAAGAGAAGTTTATAACTATAGGGGGAAGAGTACTTTCAGTTGTAGGTAATGGAAAAGACTTAGAAGAAGCTTATAAAAATGTATATGAAAAGACTGAAAAAATAAAATTTAAAGGGGCTTACTATAGAAAAGATATAGGAAAGGTAAAATAAGAAAAAGTGAATACTTTTAAGAGGTATTCACTTTTAAAAATTAAAAAATAAAAATATAGTAAAAATAGTGATAAAATGGTAAAAATAGTATATAATTAAATGGTAGATTAAATGTTTACATGGGGAATAAAAAAAGGTAAATTGGAGAAAATAATTTTAAATTTATAGTATTAGGAGGTTTAAGTAATGGATTACAACAATATACCAGGATTAGATAGCTATGTAGCTAAATATATGGATGAAAATGGGTGCAGCTTTGAGCAGGCATGTGAAGAATTAGAAATTGATAAAAATAATGTCTTCAATCAAGGTGGAACCAATTTAGAATAATGAAAAGTTAAGAATGAAAAGTTAAGAATGAAAAGTTAAGAATGAAAAGTTAAGAATGAAAAATTAAAAATTAATGATAAAACTCGCTTAGGCGAGTTTTTTAATTTGTAAAGTTAGGAATGTAGCTTATATTAATCTCTTTTTTGGTTTATAATTATAATATAGAAAGATGATTTATG
>NZ_JBOGCC010000100.1:0-13156 GCF_051656525.1 Clostridium sp.
ATCATCATAAATAAAAGGCACCATTAAAAGCAACATTATTATACTCACTAATATAATTTCAGTATTTACATTACCAAAGCTTGCATAAAGACTGTTTTGAAGTGCTGCATATTCATTTGGATCTATTACCACTTGCATAAAAGTTGATATACTTTTAAATAAAGTTCCAAATATCATTCCTACTAAAAGTATAAAAACTATATTTCTTTGAAGCTTTTCAAACAATTTATTGTAAATAACATAAGCTACTAAAACCATACTTACTACAGATACTAAAAAGTTATAGTTTTTATTTATTGTAAAAACACTGCTTGTTCCAAATATAAATACTATAATAGTTTGAATTAATACATATAAGGAATCTAATCCAATTGCACTTGGTGTAAGAATATTATTATTTGTTATAGTTTGAAATATTACTGATGCAAAAGCTATACACCCACCAGTTAAAATCATAGAAGCTATCTTTGATAATCTACTACTTATTACATATTCAAAGCTTCCCACCTTTACACCATAGGTTAAATATAGGATTATAGCTAATATAGCTATCCCTAAGAGGATTCCTATTTTTTTATGTATATTTTTTTCTCTTTTTATACTAGTTTCCATTTCTTTTCCTCCTAAAGATAATAAGTAAAAATACTATACTTCCAATAACACCTACAGTTAATCCAATAGGAATTTCATATGGAAAAATAATAATTCTTGAAAGAATATCACATATTAAAACAAATATGATTCCTACCATTCCTGTAATCCATATATTATTTTTCAAATTATCTCCTCTGTACATAGAAACTATATTAGGCACTATAAGCCCAATAAAAGGAATACTTCCAACTGTTATTACAACACTTGCTGTAACTACTGCTACAATTACTAGCCCCACATTTACAATTAAGCTATAATTCACCCCTAAATTTGTGGCAAAATCTTCTCCCATTCCTGCAATACTAAATTTATTTGCATAAAGATATGCAAGAGCTATAAAAGGAATTGTTATATAAAGAATTTCATAATTTCCTTTAATAATAGTTGCGAAATTTCCTTGTATAAAAGCTGTAACATCTTGCATTAAATCATATCTATAAGCTATAAAGGTTGTTATTGAGCCTATAATATTTCCAAACATTATCCCAACTAAAGGAACTAAGGCTACATTTTTCACCTTTAAATTTTTCAATATAAACATAAATATAAATGTTCCAATTAATGCAAAAATAAAGGACATAATCATTTGACTAACTCTTCCTCCATTAGGAAATATTATTAATGAAAAAATTAAACCAAGTTGTGCTCCATCTATAACTCCACCTGTTGTTGGTGATACAAATTTATTTTTACTTATCTGTTGCATAATAAGTCCACAAATACTCATAGAAGCTCCACATGCTATTATGCTTATAAGTCTAGGAATTCTACTTACACTTATAACCATAAACTGCTCACTACTTAAATTTAAAATATCACTTAATTTAATTTCTTGAACTCCTATAAAAATAGACAAGACTGCAAATATTATAATAAAAATTATTAAATATCTTTTTTTCATCTTTCCCTCCTCTTACGTTTACTTTTTATTCATCTTTTATTCATATTATATTGATAACAATTCTCAATGTCAATACTTTATTAATAAAAAAAAACTATTAACTTAAAAAATAAATTAATAGCTTTCGTAAATTTCTTTTTCATTTTTAAAAATAATCTGAAAAGTATGGACTTTGTTGTTCTATTGAGTGATCTAACATACTTAGTGTTTCTTTATCACATTTTAATCGCCCTATTTTATATAAATAATCTGGAGTTTTATATCCTAAAAGCATAGTTGTCATAGTTTGAATATCTAACTCATTCTCTGTCTCTTCTTTTGAAACCTCTATTTTTCCTTGTCCATTAGTGTCAATTCTTAATTTAAATACCCCTCTATTCCATTCTAAAATTGGATCCTCCATTTTAAAAATCCACTCTCTTTCTACTCTATCTTTTTTAAATGGATATTGATTTATAAATCCTTCTAAATCGACAATCCTTGCCATATAATATGGTGAAATAGTCTCTTTAATATCTGCATCTTCAAGTAAAAATGCTAATGGCTCATCTGTAAATGTATTTCCTATAACTTTTGTTATCATTGAAAAATGTGCACTTACAAAGTTCCAAAGTCCAATTCGCGCCTCTTCATTTGTAAATATCATATCTTTTATGTGAAAAACTTCATCCTTAATCCAATAAAGGACATATCCAGTTGCTTCATATTTATCATTATAATATACTGCAGCTGTTAAATCATCAGTATCCCATAACCAATATTCATTCCAAGCTAATTCATCTCTTATTAGCGCTCCATGTGTTTGCAGTGCAAATTTTTCATACACTTCTCTAATTTCATTACCTTCTACATTAACTCTTTGAATTTCTCCTTTTATCTTTTTATTTTTAGGAAGTTGGTAATCTTTAATTTCATAAATAATTTTATCTGATATAATTTCCCATCCTTTTCTTCTATAATAAGGTATTGAATATGGATATAAATATGATATTGTTTGATTTTTTTCTTTCATATCCTTTAATGCTCTATATAATAACTTGTGCATCAATCCTTGATTTGAATATTCTGGATATGTTCCTACACCTGTAAGTCCACCCATATCATAAGTTCTATCAAAAATTCTAACTTTCATAGGATATATTGCTACTTGTGATATTAACTTATCTCTATCAAACCATCCAAAAACTTCAGCTTTTTTTAATGTTGGAGATTTAGCTCTAATTATCTCTTTTTCTTCCCAACCAACTCTTTTTAAATCTGAATCAGTTACTTGAAAAACATATCTTAACAAATCATTATATTCTTCAAGATGCTCAATTCCTACTTTTTTCATTTCTAATTCTCTTTTGCTTATCATAAAATTTTCTCCCTTCCATTTTCTTTTTATTTATTATACCTCATAACAAAAGCATTATTCTATTTTATTTTTAGTCATTTTTTTCATTAGTTTATAACTAACTATAGCTACTACTTTTCCTACTAGTCCAATTTTAACACTTTCATCATATGGAATATTTTTTATAGCTTTCCATTTCCAATGTTTATAGTCTGCACTTTCAGCATCTGAATTCATCGCCATGCCTTTCCATGCATTATACATAAATACACCTTTTAAATTTGGCTTTTTAATCTTTTTTAATTTTAACTCATTACTAAATCTTTTTGAAATCCTATTTATTAATTTTTTATTCTTACTATTTAATTCAATTCCTCTATATGCAATTGATAATTTTTCTATATAATTTATTCCAATGTGCCCCAAAACTTCACTTACATCATTAGCTACTTTCTTATGTCCTGCCCCTGCTGTTGTAACAATTACTAAGGCCTTCTTTTTAAAGAAAGTTGGTCTATGAAACTTATATGCTATATGATCTAAAAATCCCTTAAGAGTTCCTGTCATATTCATTGCATATACTGGTGTTGTTATTATTATTCCATCAGTTTGATCAATTTTCTCCATTATACTTTTTATTTTATCTCTATGTGGACATAATTCCTCACTCTTTAATATACAATTAAAACACCCAATACAATTTGGAATTTTTTCCTTGGCTAACTCTATTATTTCAAATTCAAAGTTTTCTTCTACTTCTTTCATATTTTCTATAACTTTATTTAAAACATCCCATGTATTTCCTCTTCTAGGACTACCATGAATAACTATACACTTCATCTTTTTCTCCCTTTATACTATCTCTCTTTCTCATCTTTTATTATATGATTTTAAATATAAAAAAACTACCTTACTTTTGTAAAATAGCTTTTTACTTTAAGAAAATTTTTCTAAATTTCCTGTTTTAAAGTTTTCTTTTATTCCCTTTATTATTTCTTTAAATTCTACTTCTCTGTCCTTTGGATATTCTATTAAAAACCCTTGTATTGAACCAGTTCCCACTTTTCTATAATCATATTTTATTTTATCATCTTCACTCCATGAGAAAACATAAAAATCTTTTCCCTTTTCTTCATATATGATATTTTTATCTTCTTTTTGTTCATTAAGTAGTGACTCTACAGTTTGGTCTAACACATTATTTATTCCACTCATAATTAATGTAACTTTCTGATCTTTATCTTTCAAGATAATTCCATCACCATTTTCACTTTCAAATTTCTCTGTTAAAAACTTTGGATATATACCTAAAAAACCAAACCTTCCATTAGTATATTTTTCGTATACCATACCTTCTTTCTTTTGTGCCATAACTTTTATATTTTCACTTCCTAAGATATAAACACTTCCTATTATTAACAAAATGCATATAAAACTTAATTTTTTAAACGATTTTTTCATACAGTCCCCTTCTAAAAATACTATTTTCTTAAGTATTCCCTATTTTAAAAGGAACTAATCATTTATTTTTTATTTTTATAGATTCTTTCATAAGTTTTAAATGCTTTATTTACTTTACTTACATACTTTTTAGTCTCTGGAAAAGGTATATTTGTTAGTACTCCATCTTTTGAATAATTATCATTGTCTAACCATTTTTGAACATTTCCACGTCCACCATTATAAGCTGCTATAACTAAGTCCCAATTTCCAAATTCACTATAAAGATTTCTTAAATAATAACATCCCATAGCTATATTTGTCTCTGGATTATATAAATCATCTACTTTAAAATTTGTATCATTAAGAGCCTTCGCTATATCTTCCCCTGTAGATTCTGTTATTTGCATAAGTCCCATTGCATTTGCATTTGATAGTGCATTTGGATTAAAATCACTTTCAACCTTTATTACTGATAATACAAATAAGGGATCTAAATTATATTCCTTTGCATATTTATCTACTATATTTATATATGTTGTTGGATATATCTTAAGTTCATATCTCTTCCATAAAATTCTCCCTAAATTTCCTAATCCTAAAATTAACATAATACTCAAAATTACTATAACTATTTTTTTCATTTTCTAATACTCCTTTTAAAACTTCTATCATATTTATGTTTGATACATATGTTTTAGTCCTGTTTATGAGTATATATTAATTTTTTTATGTTACACTAATATCACATTTTTTCACTTTTTACTTTTATATAAAATTTTATTACATCATTTTTTAAACTAACCCCAAATTCAATTTTTTCTCTTTTTAGTATTTCCTCTACTATAGATAATCCAAGTCCTGTTCCTGAAAGTTCCTTACTTCTTGATTCTTCTCCAACATAAAAAGGCTTCCAAATATCTTTAATTTTTTCTTCATCTATTCCATCTTGTTTATTCTCAATATACAGAATATCTTTTTCATAACAAATCTTTATATAATTTCCACTATTATATTTTATAGCATTACTTATAAAGTTATTTAAAACTATATCTATTCCTTCACTATCTTCATATATAAGAGTATTTTTTTGAAATTCCTTTATTATTTTTATATTTTTTTCTTCTAACTTTAAAGAAAATTTTAATAATATCTCTTCTATCCTCTTCTTTAAATCAATATATGATTTTTCACTTTCTTTTCTCTGAACTCTTGATAATTCTAGTATATTTTCTATTAGCTTTGATGCATCATCAACTTCATTTATTATAATATTTGTAAATGTTCCATCATCTAATCCATCTTCTATCCCTATAGCATATGCCTTTATTAAAGCTAATGGAGTTTTTACTTCATGAGAAATACTCCCTAGCAGTCTTTTTAAATCTTCATTTCTTTTTTCAAGTTCTAAGTGAGCATTCTCTAATCTATCACTCATTTCATTTATTTTCTTAGATAGTTCCTCAATTTCATCCCCTGTTTTTATCTCTTCAGCCTTAAAATTTAAATTTCCTATATTCTCAGTTTGTAATTTTAATTTTTCTAAGGATTTTACAATTTTCCTTGTAAATATTAATACTAAAACTAAGCTTAAAATTATAGCAAAACTTATTATATATAAATTAAATTTATTTATAATGTTTATAGTTTCTATATCATTTGCCATAGACTTTCCAAGGATTATTATTTCATTATCTTTTTTAAACATTTTAATAAAGTAATTTGACTGTAATTTATTTTGATAAAATATTTTATTTACATATCCTTGTTCATTTAATTCATTTAAATCATTATTTGTAAGCCATAGCTTACTTATATTAATCTTATTCTTATTTAACTTTAAACTTATTTCTTCATTTAAATTCCCTAAATTATTTAAATATTCATTTGATAGGGTTATAATAGTTACATTATTTTTTTCTTCTATTTCTTTCTCACTTTTTAAAAATTGAGTTAATGTTTCCTTTTGAGAGTTTTCATATATTAAATTCAAATTACTTCTTGTTTCATATACATAGTACTTAGATAAAAAGAAATTATTCAAAAAATATGTTCCGCCAAAAACTACTATTATTATTAGAAAAATTATTAAATATACCTTTTTAGCTAACTTATTCTTTTTAAACATGAAGACAATACCCAAGACCTCTATGAGTTTTAATTAAATCACTACCTATCTTTTCTCTTAATCTATGAATATGTGTATCTACAGTTCTATCATCCCCATAATAATCTAGTCCCCAAACTGTATTTAAAAGCATCTCTCTAGATAAAATTTTACCTTTATTTTTATAAAAATAATCTAGTAGTTTAAACTCTATATTAGTTAAATTTAAATCTATTCCTTCTTTATATACTTTTTGACCTTTAAAATCTATTTTTATATCTTTAATTAAAGTTTCTTTTTCATCTTTTAATAATTTCTTTGCTCTTAATAAAAGTATTCTTTGATCAAAAGGCTTTCTTATATAGTCATCTGCTCCCACTTCTAAAGATATATATTCATCATCTAAAGTATCCTTTGCTGTTAAAATTATTATTTTACATTCTTTTAACTCTTTGAAAGTTTTACAAAGTTCAACTCCTGTTTTTTTAGGCATCATCCAATCTAAAATTGCCATATCAATCTTTTCGTTGTAAAAAATTTCTAAAGCCTCATCTCCATCATTTGCTATAAATACTTTATAACCCTCTTTTTCAAAATACATTTTTAAAATATTAGTTATCATCTTTTCATCATCTGCAATTAATATATTCATTCTTTCCTCCTTTGCTTTAGCTCTTAATTGTTATTATTTAACCCTTGTATATTAGGTGTATATCTAATAACTTTCCCACCATTTTTTCCTTCTATAATAATTAAAGATTTTGGTCCTATTTCATAGCCTAATTCCTTTACAGTTTTATCTGAAAAATTACTTATAACCTTTAAATTATCTCCATACTCTGTCATTTGAACTAATCTATCCTTTGAAAGAACTTCAAAGTTAGTCATCTCTTCATAACTTGCTACATCACTAAAAGGAGTAAATACTTTTGTATTATCTACAATAACATTTTTATCTTCATTCCAAGTTTCCTTATCTAAGTGATATAATCCAGGTACGTTATATAAAATATTATGTAATAAATTATTTTTAAGCTCCCCTTGTGCTTTAAGTGTTCCCCATAACCAATGATAGGTATTTACTATAGAATTATTATATACTAATTTATATAATGGTATTTTATATTCTGGATCCATTAATGCTACCTTATACTCTTCTTGTACTGGAACTATTTTTGAAAACTTAGGTGGAACTCCTCCTGTTTTTGAATAATATGCTCCTGTATAGTATTCACTTTTCTTATTTTGCATAGTTTCTTTGTCCATCCATGAAATAGGTTTTGAATCAATTCCTTGTGCATAATCTAAAACCTGACTTGCATAATCATCTCCACCTTCTGAACCAACTATCATATGTTTATCATTTCCTATATAGTTTAGCCTTTCTAGTCTTGCTTGTATATTTTCACTTTTTGTTGTTGTATGATTTTTACTATAATCATTAAATACTTGTCCTGCTGCATCACAATCTACAAACCAAGAATTAAAATCTGGAATATTATTTAAGATTGTATTAACTCGATCTTTTACACTAGGCATAGCTAATGTTGGATTCAAAAGTCTTCCTTTATTTTTAAACCCTGTTCTATACTGTCCTTCTTCATTTTTCATAGTTGCATCATTATATAAACTTTTATCTTTAAAATCTGCTGTATCCCAGCTAGCACTTCCTGGATCTTGAATAGATGTATATGAATCATATGGTGCAACTAAATATCCATCATTTACTGCATCTGTTACCATTTGTGGCTTCATATATGCTTGTGTCCAGTTATTAAATCCAATCCATGCTTTAGTTATTCCACTTTCCTTTAAATCATTTATTATATCAGTAGTTGCTGAATCTGCCCATGTATTGATATCTGTAAAAGCATTTGGCATTGCTTCTTTCAATAATAATTCATTTAATTTTATTGTTTGAACTTGGTTTAAATTATTTACACCTTCATTTAATAATTCCTGAACTTCTTTATTATTATTTTTGAATAATTCACTACTATAAAACTCCTTTGACATACAAACAGTTGTTATTGCTGATGTTATTAAATTTTTATCATAATTATCTACATAATCTTCTGTACCTATCTGTTGAATTGCTTGTATCTGTGCATTATCTCCACCAGCTTTTTCTAAAATAGATATCATTCTCTTCTTTATTTCTGGCGTTAATTCCTTTATAAAGTTTTGAAAATTAATATTCTCCGGTTCTATTACTCTATTATTCCAAAGATATATCTCTGGTGCTCCTACAAGCTTTTTCACATTTGGATTTTCCTTTTCCTTTTGCTCTAAAGTTTTAAAATCACCTTTTTTAACTACATAATTTTTATATGTTTTTGCAATATCTACTGGATTATTTTCTGTTAAATAAATTTTAAAACCATATGTTTTATTTTTATTTATACTTTTAAACTGATGATCAATATTAAACTTAATATTATCTTTTGTGTTAAATGAAATATTATTACTATAAGGATTATTTATAATATATAAAATTGAAGCATCTTTTTCATTTAATGCAAAAAATGGCATAGAAAACATTTCAAGGGTTGTATCAGTGTAATTATTAAAAAATTCTTTAAAATACTTATTATCACTAGGCACGTATTCACCCTCTCCTATCGGCAAATCATAACTAGGTGCTTGCACACTTGGAAACTGAAAGCTATTGTCTTCTGTCTTTGTTGAAGTAATACTTACATCTAAACAATCATTTTCCTTTTTCAATAGAACCTTAACACCTTTATCTGGATAATTCCATGATGTTTCATCACCTATCTTTTTAAAGTCACTAACATTCATCTCTTTCATTGGTTCTGATGCAATATATTTTTCTCCATTATTATCAATAGTTACTTCAAAAGTTTTTGGATTAACCGTATATGTAAAATTATAATCTTTTACTTTTTCTAATTGATTTTTAGAACTATCTACATTTATCTTATCTCCAAACTCCTTTATAAATGTAGCTCCTAAAAAGATAACTGCTACTGCTATTACTATTCCTATTATTACTTTTCTTTTCATTTAATTTCACCTCTAGGATATTTTATTTTTCTTATGTTACACTAATATCACATTTTGTAAAATTAAAAGCTTAACTAAGATTTTTCTTAATTAAGCTCTCTAATTAATTAATTTTATTCAAAACTATTTTTAAATTTCTCATGCCAAGATGTTTTCCACTTCATTTTTATACAAAGCTTTAGAAGTTCATCCTCATTTTCTATCTTTTCCTTTGTTATTATTCTATGAGTTTCCCTATTTACTATTAATCCATTTCTCAAATCTAATGCTAAATTAGGATAAGCCGATTTTGCTCTAATATGAGAAAACTCAGCTCCCCATTTTAATTTTTCTCCTGTCAATTCATCAGACTTTATAGCATAATCCTTTTTTCTGTTTCCTTTTAATTTTTTCAACTCACTTTTGTACTTTCTATCATTTTCTAATAATAATGCTCTAATCTTTTGTGAGTCTCTCATATTAATCAATGCTTTCTCTGATATTCTTAAATATAATCTTTTCTTATCACTCTTCACTTCTCCAATTTCTCTATTTATTAATTTTAAAATTTCACCCATTATTATAAAATCTATTTCTTCTATATTTCTTTCTTTATCAAGTTTATCAGATTCATCAACTTCTGATAAAATTTTTCTTATTTTATTTGTTGAATTAGTTCTTAAAAGTTTTCCTAAAGCTTCTTGTGAAATATATATTGCACTATTTCCATCTATTATTGAATCTTTACATGCATTCATTATCTGAGTAACAGTTCCCTTAGCCTCACCTTCATTAAGGACTGGTCTTTCAAACTGAATATCTTCTCCTATATATCTAAAACCTATTGGTAACTTCCTTCTATATTTAATTAATCCACTACTCATCTAATACAAGCCTACATAATTGCTCAAATTCATTTATTGCTTCATTTGTTTTCCTATTTTTGCATATATCTGGATGTATCTTTTTTAATATACTATTTCTCCACTTTTTTCCTTCCTTTTTATTTTTATAAAAACTTTCTTCGATCTTTAACTTTTCATTTCTTTTCTTACCACTTAATTCAAGAATATAAAAAATAAGTTCATCAGCCTCACTTTTAAAATATTCGATTTCATTTTCTACAACTATTTTTTCTTTCTCTTTCTTGCTTACTTCTTCTTTTACTTCTATTTTTTCAAAATTCTTATAAACATTTTTTATTTTATTTATTTTAGAATTTAATTCTTTCCAGCCTGATGCTACTAGCTTTTTTGTATTTTTAGCACCTATATTTAAATCTATCTTATCTATAAAAAAATCTATATCCTTATTAATTTCTTTTTTAGTATTTTCAAATTGCCTTGATTTATATTTTTCTTTTGCTAAACTTTTCAATTCCTTTTCACTCTTTACCTCTAACCACCACATAACATTCCCCTCTTCCTTTTAAACTATATTATTATATATAGTGCCTCCTTTCTTTTTTATGTAATTTAATCATTCTAATTCTTCTTTAAATCTTCATTCTTTTCATTTAAACTTTTCTGATTATTTCTTATGTATAAATTTTTGAATGATTGAACTTAATTTAAAAAAATGTTATGCTATGAATATTAATTTAAATTCTAAAGAGTGAAGCTTTGTCTTCACTTTTTTAATGATAAAGTGAGGTATTCAGATGATAAACGTAAAAAACCTTTCTTACTCTTACCCTGAAAAAGACTTATATAAAGATATTTCTTTTTCAATAGAAACAGGTAATCACTGTGCTTTTATTGGGACTAATGGAAGTGGGAAAAGTACTCTTGTAGATATACTTATAAATCCAGATAACTATATGTTTGATGGTACAATTGAAATGGATAAGAACCTTAAAATAGGTTACGTAAGTCAATTTAATGAAAATGATAAATTAAAGGAAATTACTGTTTTTGATTATGTAAGTGAAGAATTTATTAGACTTCAAAAAGAAATTGATACTATTTGTGAAGAAATGGGAACAGCTTCAGATATTGAACCATTACTTGTAAAATATCAAGAAGCTTTAGATGCTTTTGATGCTATAAATGGTCACGAGTTTCCTAATATTATAGATAAAACTTTAAATTTAGCTAATATGACTAAACTTAAAGACATGCTTGTTTCTGAACTTAGTGGTGGTGAATTTAAACTTGTTCAAGTTATGAGATCTATGCTTAATAAACCTGATTTAATAATTATGGATGAACCCGATGTATTCTTAGATTTTGAAAATCTTAACTCTTTAAAAAACTTAATTAATTCTCATGAAGGAACAATTCTTGTTGTTACACATAATAGATATTTACTAAATCACTGCTTTAATAAAATTCTTCACCTTGAAAATAAAGAACTTCAAGAATTTGAAGGAAATTATATTGACTATAATTTCTATATTCTTCAAACTAAAATTGAGCTTCAAGAATTATCAATTGCTGATGATTTAGAAATTGAAAGAAATGAAGAAATAATTGATAGATTAAGAGATTTAGCTGAAGAAAATGCTGAAGCTTTTAGAGGTAGAAGATTACGTGCTAGAGTTAAAATTCAAGAAAGATTAGAAAATCGTAAAATTAAGGCTCCTTTTATAGAGCTTAAAGAGCCACGTATTTACTTAGCTACATCAAGTAGACTTCCTGAAGATGAAGTTCTTTTAAATATAGATGATTATACTGTAGCTTTTGAAGAAGTTCTTTTAGAAAATGTTACTTTAGAAATTAAGCCTTCAGATAAAATTGCAATAATAGGTGCAAATGGAACTGGAAAAACAACTCTTCTTCAAGAGATATACAAAAATGTAAATCCATCTATAAAGCTTAATGAAAATGCAGAAGTTGGCTATCTTTCACAAATTCCTGGAGTAACATTAAATAACTCTAATACTGTTTTAGAAGAATTTTTTGAACTTGATTTTGAAACACGTGATGAAATAGTATCTCATATATCTGACTTTGGTCTTGATACTGAGATTATAAATCAAAAAATAGAAAGCCTTTCAGGTGGTGAGAAAAACTTACTTCAACTTGCTAAAATTTCTGCTGGTGATTATAACCTTTTACTTTTAGATGAACCTACAAGCCATTTAGATACTTATTCTCAAATAGCACTTGAAAAAGCAATGCAAACATATACTGGTTCAATTATAATGGTTTCACATGATTTCTATTCAATAGTAAATTGTATGAATACTATATTTATAGTAGAAGATAAGACTATTAGAAGAATGAACATAAAGAAATTTAAAAAGATGATTTATGAAAATCACTTTAGTAAAAACTATTTAGAAGTTGAAGAGGAAAAGAAATCCGTTGAGCTTCAAATAGAAAAAGCTTTAAAAAATAAAGACTTTATCTTAGCTCAAGAATTAGCACTTACTTTAGAAAGCTTAATAAAAAAACTTAGATAGGAGGAAATACTATGAACTTTTTTATGGTTGAAGGAACTATTTTAAACAAAGAAAATATGACTGATGAAATAATGAATGCACATATAGCTTATACTCAAAAAGCTATGGATAGCGGACTTGTACTATTATCTGGTCTTAAAGAAGATATGACAGGTGGAATATTCATTATGAAAGCTTCTTCAAAAGAAGAGATATTAAATTACTTAAATAATGAACCTTTCAAGCTTAACAATATACAAGATTATAAAGTAACAGACTTTATGACACATTATTTAAACAAAGATCTAGACCTTTGGCTTAAATAAA
>NZ_JBOGCC010000101.1:0-2099 GCF_051656525.1 Clostridium sp.
AATGTTGATTTTTTTTCGGTTCATGAACAGGGGCTCCCCGCTAGTGGTAAAGCTTACTTCAGAAACTACATCGCATCAGTGGGTGAGTGCATTGTTTTTACTTATGATTTGAATATGGATGGTTGTGTCGGTGCCAAACTTCCAGATACGGATTGTTTTTTGAATGACAAAAATAACACTAAGTATCCATTGGGTGAGATTTTTGGGTATCGGAAAAAAGATAATGTCATTGAAATGACCAATACCACAATGAAAAATGCAGTATCTCAACCTGTCTTTGACTGTGTTCGGCCTGGTGTCGGATTACAGCCAGGGCAAGTGTCATGTAATGACAGTGTATTTTCAGGTGCGCTATGTAATAACTCAAAAGGTAATTGGGAGGCGATAACTGATTCACGTTTTATGCGAATTGAGGCTTTTTCATTAACGAGAACGACTGATTCTAATGATTCTAATGAAATTGTTGGTAGTGGCGATAATGCAGTAATTTATCCTCGCTATCAATTAAATATACGAGCTGTGTTAGTTAGTAATCCAGCGGTTCGAGGTGAAATCAAGCAAACTATTACTTTGGAGAACCCGTTACGATGAAACCTTATCAAAATGGTTTTGCTACTTTAACGGTAGTTCTGATCATAATGTTATTAGCTGCCATGGCGGTTCTTACCGCAGGGCATCAAACCTACCAGAGAGTAAAAAGTGAGCAGGAAAGTGTTATAGCATTAGAAGCCTATAATAATGCGCAATCTGGTTTGACTTGCGCTCGCATGTGGTTGGCAGGTAAAAAACCAGCTGATCTGCAAGCTGCGATTAATCCAATATCTTGTTCAGAACCCTTAGTTGACGTGAGTGTAACCAAATGTGGTGCATCAAGTAACTTTGTTGTTAACTCTACAGGGCGCGGAAGTGATGTCAGCTCAAGCATTCGCTATATTATCAAGCACAATATAATGAAGTTGCAAGGGTTTGTTGAGACCCCAGATTCTGCTTTTATCTCCAAAGGCGCTGTTGTTCTTGGTGGTACAGTTATGATTACTGGTGGTGTGAACAGTATTGTTTCTGGTGGAAATATCACTATTACAGGTTCTGACGCTACGGAACCAAATTCAAAAAAACCTCAAGCTGACCATTTAAAAGAAACGCTCCCTTCAGATTATTATTTAGGCGACGGATTTACCTCATCCAATACAGTATTCAAAAAGATGACATGTGATGATTTTTCTAAACTGCCAGCTCCTAGCAAGTATCTCAATGAAAATAAGAATGTATGGCTGATTATGGATGAGCCGGTGTGTAAATTACCGACGACAATTTCGGCTGGTATCGCAAACCAAGTTAAACCAATTACATTTGTGATAGAGAATTTATCGGGGAGTACATCACCAACCCTAGCTTTAGGTGATCTTGGCGGTTCATTAACGCTGGCTGGGATGTTTGTTTTTATTGATAAAAATGGCCCCAGTAGTACATTGGGGCTTAAGGGAAGTTTTAATATTACAGGAGCTTTGATTACTGATTCTGGATTCAGTACTACTACAGGGTCGTTAACCATGTTGTATGACAAAGCATTGCTGGATGCTATAGATAATAATCTGTCTACATTGGGATTTACTCGAGGTACTTGGCGTGATTATTAATCGAGGGTTTGGACTAATAGAAGTGTTAATTGCTGTATTGGTGCTAGGTATTTCTTCAGTTGCTTTAGTGCAGTATCAACGCCAGCAGGTAAGGGCGTATGAAGAGGTCGATTTAAGTAAGCGAGCCGTACGGATAGCTAATAATCAATTAGAAATTATTGCATCTAAGATGAAGTCTAGTCCATCACTCCTCGCTTGCCCTGCTCAACAGATAGTTAAAGAACTAGACACTGACTTTGTCATAAACTGTGAACGCATTGAAATTAATGGTGCAGGTCGATATACCGTGTCAGTTAATTACTCTTATCGTGGAGAGGCGCAAAGTTTACGTTATCAAAAACTTAGCCGTTTGATGATTGCCCAAATGGGCAGTGGAGTGTATCAGTAGGTTCAGGCGCGTGGTCGTATTTCAGTGATGATGCGTAACATTTTTTGTGGGCATATATGCTGACTTAGTCAGGC
>NZ_JBOGCC010000102.1:0-2039 GCF_051656525.1 Clostridium sp.
ACACGCACGGTGATATGTGGGATTGTGAGATTGAAGGGTTACGTGCGGGTGTAGCGACCACCAGCGGCACGTCTGGGTCACTTATCTGGGGCGCTAGGGTCACACAGGAATTCCGTGCAGAGGTGCGAGCTGTAGCGGGACGGTTAGGGTTCGACCCGAATTGGCTCATGGCGGTCATGGCGTTCGAGACTGGCGGTTCATTCAGCCCATCACAGCCGAACCTCGGCGGCGGGAGCGCTACGGGGCTGATACAGTTTACAAGCTCGACAGCGATTGGACTCGGTACGACCACTGCAAAATTGGCACGTATGAGCGCCGTAGAGCAGTTGCAGTGGGTGGAGAAATACTTCCAACCGTACAAGTCACGAGTGCGCAACTTGGGTGACTGTTACATGGCGGTTCTGTGGCCGGGGTCAATCGGCAAGCCCGACAGTTACGTAATGTGGCGTAAGAATGACCCCGCAACGGCGAAGTACTACAATGCCAATGCGGGGTTGGATATTAGTCGTGATGACACAATCACACGTGGTGAAGCGGTGACACGGGTGAACATGGAAGTGGTACGAGGGCAGCAATACGCAAAAGGGTAACATCCGCTACCCTTATTACAGTGTCACAGTGGGCGGCATTCTTCCGCAGTTACAGACCAAGGTAATGTGGGGTCGGACGGGTCCATATCGCGTGTTTCCATCAGGATTTCACGATCGAAGTCGGTAGTGACAATTTTCAATAAATCTTCGATTCTCACATTGTACAATCGTGTTTCATCGGTATACGGTTCCAAAAGTGGTGTTGCGTCCACTACAATAGGAAATGTTACACTTCCCAACCCCGCATAACCACCATCATTCAACAATTCGATACGTACTTTCTCAGTCATTGTTCCGTCTCCTATAGTTTGACAAGTCCGTCACTGTATCGTCTAAAAAAGCCCCTCGGTAGAGGGGCAAGCATCAACAACACAGAGAGTACACCGTAATAGTACACGCTGTGACGTGACTGTCAAGCAGCGATGCGTTATTATTTGATAAATAATTGACGGGGCGGTTATGGGCACTTTAATCACATCGCACAATTTGTACCGTGTGGCGTTTCGCGAGCTGGCGAAAGAGGTGTACACGTGTATCCCCGGCTACTTACTAGCGTACGACCCAGCGACCCAGCGCGCACAGGTTCAAATCGGTGTGCAACGTGTGGACATCAACGGTGCAGCTTTCACACCTCCGGTCATTGTGGATGTCCCCGTGTCGATTTACGGGAGCGATTCGCATTTTGTTGAAGTGGAGTTTCAGCCCGGCTGTGAAGGGATGATTCATTTTTCCCAACGTTGTATCGATGGTTGGAAGCAAACCGGTAAAGTGGGTGTCAATCCTATCGCACGTTTTCACCACGCCAAGGACGCCACATTCGTACCGGGTGTGCGTAGTCTGGCCGGTAAAATTACCGGATACGCCAACAATGGTGTCCGACTGCGTAACAAGTCCGGCGACAGCTACGTGTGGCTCAAACGTGACGGTACGGTAGAGCAGCGCAACCCGAAAGGGTTCGGCACACTCTCACCAGACGGCACAATGAATATTAACGGTGTGACCATCAGTCCAGACGGTTTGATAACTGTACCGTCCAGCGGTGGGATCATTGATGCGAAAGGTATCAAGGTTGAGACGCACAAACACGGCGGCGTTCAGGGTGGTAACAGTGATACAGGTGTTCCAAAATGACAGTACGTAAAATTGACCCGCTGACGGGTGACATTGTCACATCGGGTGAACAGTTTATCACTGGTCAAGAAGAAATCGCGCAGACGATACAGACACGTTTGCGGTTATATCTCGGCGAATACTTTCGTGACATTACGGACGGTACACCGTGGTTTGAGACTATTCTCGGTAAAGACACAAACCGTAACGCTGCCGAAGCGTCCTTGCGTAATCGGATCGCCCGTACCGAGGGTGTTATCCGTCTCACGTCGTTCAGTTTTACCGCTGACCCTGTGTCACGCAAAGCAAGTGTGACGGCGGGGTGTCTGACCAAGTACG
>NZ_JBOGCC010000103.1:0-6560 GCF_051656525.1 Clostridium sp.
TAAAACCAAATGAGAAGCCGGAAGTAAAGCCAGAAACAAAACCAGAAGTAAAACCAAATGAGAAGCCAGAAGTAAAGCCAGAAACAAAACCAGAAGTAAAACCAAACGAGAAGCCGGAAGTAAAACCAGAAACAAAACCAGAGGTAAAACCAAACGAGAAGCCAGAAGTAAAGCCAGAAACAAAACCAGAGGTAAAACCAAACGAGAAGCCAGAAGTAAAGCCAGAAACAAAACCAGAAGTAAAACCAAACGAGAAGCCAGAAGTAAAGCCTGAAACAAAACCAGAAGTAAAACCAAACGAGAAGCCGAAAGTGAAACCTGAAACGAAGCCTGAAAAAAATGTAATCGGAAATAAAGAAAATCCTAAAACAGGGGACACTTCAGAAATGCCTTTTGTAATAGCACTAATAGTTGCTCTATTAGCTTTAATTGGAATTAATATAAAAGGGAAAAATAAAAAGAAATAGTAAGTTAAGAATACCTAAGTTAAAGTATACTTAGGTATTTTGACTTTACAGAGAAAGAATAAGGATTTAGAATATTTAAATGAATATATTTTTTTAATAAGCAAATTATATAGATAAACTAAAGAGAAAAGAGGAATAAAATGAAGAAGAGCAGAGTAGAAGCATTTACTGATGGTGTTGTTGCTATAATAATAACTATATTAGTGCTTGGTGTAAAAATACCAGATGGACATAGTCTAAGTGATTTATGGAACTTAAGAGAAGTTTTCTTTGCATATGCATTAAGCTTTTTCTTGATTGGAACTTTATGGAATAATTATCATCATATGTTCCAAATAGCTGATAAAATAGATGGAAAGGTAATGTGGGCAAATATTGTTATGCTATTTTTCTTGTCGTTAGTGCCTTTTGCAACAGCATGGGTAGGTCAAAATTTAGGCCAATTAGTTCCTGAAATTACTTATGGAGTAGTATTTTTACTAATAGATTTAAGCTATTTTCTTGTAGCAACTATTCTTGTAAAAGTAAATGGAAGAGATTCAAAAGCTTATGCAACACTACATAATGAAAAGAAAGTATATATAACATTAGTTATAAATATTATTTCTATAATTTTAGGATTTATATATCCACCATTAGTTATGGTATTATGTTTTACTATAATATTATTATGGTTTGTACCAAACAAAAAAGTTGAAAAGTTAATATCAGAATAAGAAAAGAGGATAAATGAAAGTCAGTTTATGAAAATTGATTCTTATTTATTCTTTTTTAATTAAATAATATTGAAAATGAAAAAAATTAACATTATACTTAGTTAAAGGAAATTTATAGGTTCTTAGGAGTAATGCTTTATTTTATTTATCTAATTAGAAAATAGTAATTAATAAATAGAAATGGAGGAATGTATGAAGGTTAAATTTAATGTAACAGAAAAAAGCTTAAATAAAGCTTTGGGGAAAGAAAATAAACAAATTTTAAATCAAGTTCTTTTGGGGAAAAGTGGACAGAAAAGTTTAAAGGTAAATGATATAATATTTTCTATTTTAAGTATAATTGTAGGAGTAATGTTAATAGGAATTATGTCACCTTATGTAGATAGCATAACTATAAATGTGATGAAATTTGGATTTTTATTAATCATAATTGGAGCAATTTATATTATTTTCTTTAAAGAAAAGCTTAGTTTAAAATATCTTGAAAAAGAAAGAATGAAGTTTATTAAAGAGAGAAATAAGGATATACTTTTAGCAACAAATAATTATGAAAAAGAGAATTTTTCAGTAGATGGAATAATAGAAATAAAGGGTGATTTTATAGAAATTGATTTTGGAGGATTAAAAAAGGTATATGGAATAGATTCTATAAAAAGTATTGAGATGGAGTATGAAACTTTAATATTAGAATTTAAAACTAGAAAATATTTTATAAAAAAAAGTGATTTTAAATCTGAAAAAGATATAAAGACTTTAAAAGATTTATTAAAGGAAAAAAGAGAAAAAAGCGTCTATGAAATAGATGAAAAGATAAGTGAAGAAATTAATTTAAAAGATTATAAAATTTCACCAATAAAAGAAATTAATCCAAAGGTATTTATAGAGAATCTTTTTAAAGTTTACACTGGAAAAGAGACAGTATTAAGATCTATAGGTTTTATAGGATTAGCAATAACTCTAATAGGGACAGGAATTTTACAAAGTGAGGTTCTAAAATCTATAATTTTTGTTGTAATTACAATTATAACTATAAAAATTATGCAGAATAAGAAAGGGAATGTGACATTTTTTCATAATTCAAAAGGAAAGAGAAAATTTTATTCAGATTTAGGATTTAAAAGTATAAGAATATATATTGGAGAAAAAAATAATTATATTTTTAGTGGTGATGATATAACAATAGTACAAAAGAAAAATATGGAAATTAAAAAAGACGAAAATAAAATTATAGTAAATCTTTTCAATAAGGAATTTTTAGTTGCAAATAAAAATGTTAGTGAAGATAAAATAATTTTAAAGATGGAAAAAAGAATTAATGTAGGAGAAGAGTTAGTTGTAAATCTTAAAGAGGGAAGAAAGATTTTTAAAAGAGTATATAGAAATAAAAGATTAAAAATTTTTGTAGCCGTTTGGTGTATTTTAATATTAATTTTTGGAAATACAGATATTAAAAGAGTTGAAGGAATTGCATTAGTTTTATTTGGGTACATTGTCTTTTATCTCAATGGAATAAGACTTGAAAAAAAATTGAGTAAACTTTATAAAAAGATAAATTTAGATAAGGAAAAAAGTAAGGATGAGATTATAAATATTGAAATATTCCAAAAGAAATTAATAGTGTGGAATAGCAAGTATTTAAAATCAATTTATGATGTAAATAAAATTTCTATAGAAGATGAGCAAATTAAATTTGGAGCATTTGCAGTGCCTAAAGAAAATTTTTCAAATGAAGAAATAGAAGTTTTAAAAAATATAAATAAAGATGAAAAAAGAGAACTTGAAAATAAGGGATTAGAAGTAAAGGTTAGAGAAAATAATAAGGAAAGAGAAAAGATATTAAAATCTTATGAGTGCATTCCAGAAGGTGTTGTTACAGGTGGGTGCATAGGAGTAATTATAGCATGTATTGGAGTGACAGTATCGATAGGAGTAATAGGAATAGGACTTCTGATAGGGTCTTTAATAGTTTATAGAATTACAATAAAGACAATGAGAAATGAAGTAATAAAAGGAATTTTATCAAATACAGGTGGGTATATAAGAAATGATAAATTATATGTGGAGTTAAAGGATGTTTTAAGAAGGTATGACCTTAATTATTTAGATGTAGAATTTACAGAAAAAGAAATTTTATTAAAAAAAGATAATGAAGTTATACTTTTTATTGAAAATACGGAAGACGCAAACTTGTATTTTAAGATGAGAAAAATTTAAAGAGAAAGTACTTGAGTAGAAATTTACTCAGGTACTTTTTCTTTATTTAAAAGACACTGATAGAAATGTTAGTATTGTATATTAAATTTTACTATATTATTATTAATACATAAAGAACACATAAATCTTATTGTTAAGGAAAACAATAAGATTACTAAAAGAAAAGAGGTATAACAAATGAAAAGTAGAGCAGCAGTAGCATTTAAGCCAGGAGAACCATTAAAAGTTGTAGAGATTGATGTGGAAGAACCAAAGGCAAAAGAAGTATTAGTAAAAATTTTATATACATCTGTTTGTCATACAGATGCATTTACATTATCAGGAGATGATCCAGAGGGGATATTCCCATCAGTACTTGGACATGAAGGTGCTGGAGTTGTAGTTTCAGTAGGAGAAGGAGTAACTTCAGTAAAACCTGGAGACCATGTTATTCCTTTATATACAGCAGAATGTGGGGAGTGTGAGTTCTGTAAATCAGGTAAGACAAATCTTTGTAGTGCAGTAAGAGAAACACAAGGAAGAGGATTAATGCCTGATGGAACAACACGTTTTTCATATAATGGAGAGCCAGTATATCACTATATGGGGACTAGTACTTTCAGTGAATACACAGTAGTTCCAGAAGTATCATTAGTAAAAATTGAAGAAGATGCACCACTGGATAAAGTTTGTTTATTTGGTTGTGGAGTTACAACAGGAATTGGTGCAGTTCATAATACTGCAAAGGTTGAAGAAGGAAGTACAGCTGCCGTATTTGGTCTTGGAGCAATTGGACTTGCAGCTATTCAAGGATTAAAACAAGCAAAAGCAAAAAGAATTATAGCAATAGATATAAATGAAGATAAATTTGAACTTGCTAAAAAAATGGGTGCAACTGATTTTGTTAATCCATCAAAATTTTATAAGCCTATTCAAGATGTTATAATTGAAATGACAAATGGTGGAGTAGATTACAGCTTTGAATGTATAGGAAACGTTGAAGTAATGAGATCAGCCCTTGAATGTTGTCATAAAGGATGGGGAGAAAGTATTATAATTGGAGTAGCTGGTGCAGGTAAAGAAATTCATACAAGACCATTCCAATTAGTAACAGGAAGAGTATGGAAAGGTTCAGCCTTTGGTGGAGTAAAAGGAAGATCAGAATTACCAGGAATGGTTCATGATTATATGGAAGGAAATATAGACTTAGATTCATTTATAACACATCATTTAGAATTTGAAGATATTAATAAAGCGTTTGATTTACTTCATAAAGGAGAATCTATAAGAACAATCTTAACTTATGGAGAAAAAGAAAATGAAAAGTAATTTGATTGAAAAGCACACTATGTTTGGTGGAGAACAATGCAAATATAAACATTATTCAGAAACCTTAAAATGTGAAATGACATTTAGTATATTTAAACCTTCAAATAAAGAAAATAAAGAAACCCCTATTATATGGTGGCTTTCAGGGCTTTCATGTACTGATGATAATTTTACTCAAAAAAGTGGATTTCAAAGATTTGCAGAAAAGTATAATGTAGTAGTAGTAATGCCAGATACATCGCCAAGAGGAAAGAATATTCCAGATGATGAAAACTATGATTTAGGTCAAGGGGCAGGATTCTATATAAATGCTACAAAAGAGCCTTTCAAAGAAAATTATAAAATGTATACTTATATAACAGAAGAGTTAAGAGAATATATTTTAAAGTTAATACCAAACTTTTCAGGAAAAGAAAGTATAATGGGACATTCTATGGGAGGACATGGAGCGCTAGAAATAGGAATAAAAAACAATAAAAGATTTAAATCAATATCAGCCTTTGCACCAATCTTAAACCCAAGTGAAGCTCCTTGGGGAACAAAAATTTTCACAAACTATTTAGGTGAAAATAAAGAAGAATGGAAAGAGTGGGACAGCACAGAATTAATAAAAGAAAATGAAGCCCCACCAATTCTTATAATACAAGGAACAAACGATAATTTCTATAAAGAGCAATTAAATGAAGAGAGATTTCTTCAAAATGCAAAATTAAATAATCAAAATATAATTTATGAAAAGAAAGAAGGATATGACCACAGTTATTTTTTTATAGCTACGTTTATAGAAGAGCACTTTAAATTTCATATGAAATATTTAGGATAAAAAGAATGAGACACCAAAAAAGGTGTCTCATTTATTTTAGTTTGGAGCAAATGAAGGTCTAAAAGTTACAGGGTAACTTACATTTGGATTAGATGAAGGAACATAACTTCCTGACATTTGAGTACCATCATTACTAAAGCTAAGTTTATATAATCCTGTTGTTTTACCATTAAATGATTCAGTATATGCAATACCATTAGTTGGTTGTTGTACTTGTGGCGCATATGATAAGTTAAATACATTATTATCACCAGCATAAATCTCATAATATCCACCAGAATTGCTATTTTGTACAAGTGTTACAGGAGTTCCATTAACTGTTCCACAATAGAATGGGTAGGCATTATTATTTAAATAAGCTTGAAGGGATATTCCAACAAGGTTATTAGAACCAGGTTTTGAATATGTTCCACTAAGTGTTTCAGCATATGAACTTGAAGATAGCTTAAGCTTAAAGATTCCAGTGTTTTGTCCATTATAATATTCATAGAAAGTGAAATTATTATTTCCTAAAGAATCTATCTTAAGGGTAAAGACTTCATGTAATCTATCTAAATAATACTCATTAAGTATCAATTGATTATTAACAACTCTACCATTATTTAAAGGAATAATTATTGTATCCCCTTCAATATTTCCAACGAAATACTTAGCACCACTTAAAATTCCAGCAAAGTCTCCAGTTCCATTATTTTGAGGAGTAGTAGTACTTGTATTTACTACATTAGGTGTAGCCTGTGTATTACTAGGGGTATTAGCACTTTTATTTGAACTTGTATTAGATGAACTCGCTCCACTAGAATCAGTCTTAGCCTTACTATTAATATTAGTCTTTGAAGTAGTATTAGCTGTTGTGGAAGTTTCTTTTGCAGTGTTTTTAGAAGCTGTAGAGACAGAATCATTATCAAAAGAATAAATAAAAATACCAACACCAACGCCTATTACAATAGCTACTAAAACTATAATTGCAATTATTTTTTTCATTACTTAGCATCTCCTTAAATTTTAATAGTATAAGTATACTATTTCAAA
>NZ_JBOGCC010000104.1:0-2957 GCF_051656525.1 Clostridium sp.
ATGATATAGATATAAAAAAATTAAGAAAAAATTGTTTTCGTCAATCTAAAGTTCCAGGTGAGTTTATGCTTCAAATGCGTATACCAGGTGGAGTAATAGAAGCTAAGTATTTAAAAACAGTTCAAGAAATTGCTGAAAAATTTGGTAATGGAACATTTCATATGGGAATGAGACAAACTTTTGATATTCCAGGAATTAAATATGAAAATGTAGAAAAAGCTAATGAATATATTGAAGAATATATTAAAGCTGTGCAAATTGATGAATGTAACTGTGATATGGAAAAATCAAAAAATGGATATCCATATATAGGACCAAGAAATGTTATGGCTTGTATTGGGAATACTCATTGTATAAAAGCAAATGTAAATACAAAAGAGATGGCAAATAAAATTGAAGAGCTAGTATATCCATCACCATATCATATAAAGGTTTCAGTTGCAGGATGTCCTAATGATTGTGCAAAAGGTCATTTTCAAGATTTTGGTGTGATTGGACAAACTAGAAATATTTATCATGAAGATAGATGTATAGGATGCGGAGCTTGTGTACGTGCTTGTGAAAAACATGCAACAAGAGTTCTTACATTAAATGATAAACATAAAATAGATAAAGATGATTGTTGTTGTGTTGGTTGTGGAGAATGTGTAATAGCATGTCCTGCAAGTGCATGGACAAGAGAAGAGAAAAAATATTATCGTGTAGTAATTGGAGGAAGAACAGGAAAGCAAACTCCAAGAATGGGAAAAACTTTTTTAAACTATGTAACTGAAGATGTAGTTTTAGCTATGTTTGCAAACTGGCAAAAATTCTCTTCATGGGCATTAGATTATAAACCAGAATATTTACATGGTGGACATTTAATTGATAGAGCAGGATACCATAAATTTAAAGAGATAATTTTAGATGGTGTAGAATTAAATGAAGAGGCGTTAGTTGCTGAAAATATATTCTGGGCTGAAACAGAATATAGATCAAACTTTAATGTTAAACCTATGGTGATGCATAAAACAATAAATTCTAATAGAGAAATGAGATAAAAAAGGAGGCTTTTTAGCCTTCTTTTTTATTATAATTATAAAAAATATTAAAATATTGTAGTAAATAACAAAATGAGAGGAAAATGTGATAAAATTAAGATAGAGGTTAAATCACCTTAAAAAAATAAGAGGTCTGTAAGTGAATGAAAAAATTAAAAAAATTAATACTACTAGTTGTAATAATTGTTTTAGTAATAGTAGCAGGGAAATGGGTTGTTGGAAAAGTGTATAAAAAATATCTTTATATGACACATCCAGAAAAATATAATTCCTATGTATTAAAATACAGTGAGGAATTCGGAGTTGATCCTAAGTTTGTTGATGCAGTTATAAAAACAGAAAGTGATTTTAAGCCAAATGCAACATCTAATGTAGGTGCTAAAGGGCTTATGCAAATAACAGATGAAACAGGACAAGATATTGCAAATAAATTAGGAGTAATAAATTTTACACCAAATATGTTGTATGAGCCAGATATAAGTATTATGTTTGGAACTTATTATTTAAGTAAGTTAATACAGCAATTTAACAATGATCCAACTTTAGTAATAGCCGCATATAATGCAGGAGGAGGAAATGTGGAGTCTTGGCTTAATAATCCTGAATACTCAAAGAATGGAACAAGCTTAAGTTATATACCTTTTAGTGAGACTAGAGCTTATGTACAGAAGGTTCTTAAAAATGATAAAATTTATAAAGAATTATACAATTAAAATTTTAAAGGGGAGTGGTTTAAATGAAAAAGAAAAATATAGCTAAATTAGCAATAGGTGGAGCAGCACTTGCAGGAGCAGCATTTATAGCAGGAAGTAATTATTTTTTTAATCTAGCACTTAGTACAAAAACAAATAAAGATAAAGTCTTTGGTGATGAGTCGTCAGAAGAGGGATTAAGTATTGATCAAACTAGTGGACTTCTAACAAAAGAAGATTTAGAATGGTTTGAAAGTAAAAAAGATAAAAAAGATATTTATATTTTATCTGATGATGATTTAAAACTACATGCCTATAAAATATTAAATGAAGAAGAAACAAATAAATGGGCAATAGTTGTACATGGATATATGAGTAGTGCTATATATATGTCAAGAATAGGAAAACATTATTATGAAAAAGGATATAATCTTTTATTAATAGATTTAAGAGGACATGGAAAAAGTGAAGGCGAATTCATAGGAATGGGATGGCCTGATAGATTAGATATAATAAACTGGATAGAATATATAATGAATATAGATAAAGAAGCTAAAATAGTTTTACATGGAGTATCTATGGGAGCAGGTGCTGTTATGATGGCAGCAGGAGAAGAACTTCCAAACAATGTAAGAGCTATTGTAGAAGACTGTGGTTATACATCAGCATGGGAAGAGTTTAAATATCAAATGAGAACAATATATAAGCTTCCAGAATTCCCAATGATGCAAGGTGCAGATATGATAAGCAAAATTAAAACAGGACATTCAATAAAAGATGCATCTGCAATAAAGCAAGTAGAGAAATCAAAAACACCGATTTTATTTATACATGGTGATAAAGATGAATTTGTACCATATGAAATGATGCAAGAATTATATGATGCAGCACATTGTGATAAAGCTCTTGTAACAATAGAAGGAGCTGGACATGCTGAGGCAGCGGGAACAAATCCAGAAGTTTACTTTGATGCTGTATTTGACTTTGTGGAAAGATATATGGGCGATATAGTAGAAGAACCAGAGCAAGAAGAAAAGGTAGTATCTAAAGATGAGTCAAAAGATAAAGTAAAAGAAGAAGTAAAAGAAGAAGTAAAAGAAGAAACTTCAAAATAGGAAAAATAAGAAAGCATCATCTAGAAATGTATGATGCTTTCTTTTTAATTTAGAATTAGCAAAGGCTAGTTCATCTTTTTTATATATACTTATTTTAAAATGAAGCTTGG
>NZ_JBOGCC010000105.1:0-2546 GCF_051656525.1 Clostridium sp.
CAAGCATTAAAGGAGCTATAACAAAGAACATTACTACATAAGTTAGAATATCAAAAACTGAACTTGTTGGTCCTATCCATCTCATAAAGCTTCCAATAGATGAAGCGTCCCATTTTCTTCTTTTTTTCAAATATTCATAGTCCACATTATCCCAAGGAATTGAGATACATGAAATATCATATATAAGATTTAAAACTAATAATTGTATCGGTAACATTGGTAGGAAAGGTAGGAATAATCCTGCAACTAAAACACTAAACATATTTCCAAAGTTTGAGCTTGCAGTCATTTTTATATACTTTATTATATTTAAGAAAATTTTTCTTCCCTCTGTAACACCTTTATTTAATACATTTAAGTTTTTCTCTAAAAGAATAATGTGTGCCGATTCTTTTGCAATATCCACAGCTGTATCTACTGAAATTCCAACATCTGCACATCTTAAAGCTGGTGCATCATTAATTCCATCTCCCATAAATCCAACAGTTTTACCACTCTCTTTTAACACCTTAACAATTCTCTTTTTTTGGTCAGGTGATAGCTTTGCAAAAATATTTACCCTCTTTAATATTCTTCCTAAAGCCTTATCACTTATCTTATCAATATCTTTTCCACATAGCACTTTCTCACTAGAAATCCCCACTCTCTTGCAAACACTTCTTGTAACATTCTCATTATCACCAGTTAAAACAATTGTCCTAATTCCATTCTCTCTTAAATTCTCAATTGCTTCCCTTGCACTTTCCTTTGGTGGATCTAAAAAGCTTATATACCCCATCAACACCATGTCCTTCTCATCTTTTACTGAAAATTCCCCTTCTTTTGATGGATTATTTTTTTGTGCTATTCCTATAACTCTCATTCCATTTTTATTTAAATTGTCCACAGTTTCTAAGATTTCATTTTTTATATCCAAAGTCAATTCCACAACACTATTTTCATACTCTGCAAAAGTACAAATTTCTAAAATTTCCTCTATTGCACCTTTTGTTATTAACTGAGTTTTTTCATTCTTATCCCTTAAAACAACAGACATTCTTCTTCTGTTAAAGTCAAAAGGAATTTCATCAACCTTTGTATATAATTCATTAAGTTCCTTATAGCCTTCTTCTTCCCCATGCTCAAGAATTGCTCTATCTAAAAGATTTCTTAAGCCTGTTTGAAAATAACTATTTAAATAGCCATGCCTTAAAACCCTTATATCCTCATTACCATGTATATCAAGATGATTCTCTAAAATTATCTTGTCCTCTGTAAGAGTTCCAGTTTTATCAGTACATAAAATCTCCATCTCACCTAAGCTTTGAATAGAGTTTAAATTCTTAACAATAGTCTTAAACTTAGCCATTCTCATAGCACCCTTCGCTAAGTTTGTAGTTACAATCATAGGTAGCATCTCTGGAGTTAATCCAACTGCAACAGATAATCCAAACAATAAGGCTTCAAGCCAATCTCCCTTAGTTATTCCATTAATTAAGAAAACTACTGGAACCATACAAGCCATAAATTTAATCAATAAAAAGCTTACTGAATTAACACCTTTATCAAAGCTTGTCATCTCTCTTTTTCCTGTTACAGACTCAGTTATAGTTCCTAAATATGTGTCATTTCCAATCTCTATAACTATTCCTAAACCTGTTCCACTCACAACATTTGTACCCATATAGCAAATATTATCAAGGTCTAAATGAGTTCTTGCATTCTTATTTACAGTTTGCACCTTTTCTATTGGCTCAGACTCACCAGTAATACTTGATTGGCTTACAAACAAATCCTTTGACTCCAAAATCCTAATATCTGCAGGAATCATATCACCAGCTGATATCTTCACAATATCACCAACAATAATATTTTTTATATCAATTTCTTTTATCTCATCATTAATTAAAACTGCACTTGTAGACTTAACCATATTCCTAAGCTTCTCACCAGCTTTATTAGACCTTCCCTCTTGGACAAATCTAAGAATACCACTAAGAGAAACCATTAAAGAAATTATAATTACAGTTATTAAACTCCTATCCTCTGGAGCTTGTATTGCATAATCAGTAATAAATGAAACTATAGCAAGTCCTATTAATACAATTGAGAAAGGATTAAAAAAACTTCTTAAAAATCTTTTCATAGCTGTTTCTTCATTCTTATAAGTAATCTCATTTTCTCTTCTCTCACGTCTTACACTTTCCTTCTCCAAGCTCCCATCCTTGCTTGAATTAAGCACCTCAAATAAAGAATCTTCCTTCAAGCTTCCAAGCTCAAATAACTTCTTATAAATCATTTCCTTTTTTAAATCTTCTAATCTTTTATTTCCTCTTAAATTCATTTTCTATTCCCTCCATTTTTTTAATAATTTTGAGAATAGACAACATGATATCTAGTTAAACAAGCAATAATCCAAAAGTTAAACAGATAGACATTGCCTTTTTTAATATTAAATTTTTTGTTTTATTGCTCTGATTAAAGAGATACTCATCATCATCATTATAAACTTTGCCTATTCTCTGCTGACTACTTCCTGATTCCACTTGTTCTCACCTCACTTTTTT
>NZ_JBOGCC010000106.1:0-10478 GCF_051656525.1 Clostridium sp.
ATATAGTATATTATTTTATATTTGCAGTATTTTTTCTCGTTGGACAACTTGTATTTTCAGAGGGGTTTAAACTTATAAGTATATATTTAAATATAAGCTTACAATCAATAGATATGTTTGTAGTAGTAAATGCAGTGGTGGTAATTCAAATAGGAAACTTAGCTTGTTGCAGGTTGTTTTTAGCACTATTTAAAACAAATGTAAGAGAACTTACTATTCAGCAATATTTTAGTTTTTTGATTTTGCCTACCTTTAGTTTTGTATTTATTTTCAGTTTAATTGAATTATTACAAAATCAATGGATGGCAAGTAGTGAAGAAGATACTATACTTCTTATTGTAAATTTAGGTTTAATAATATTTTTCAATTTATTTATAACAAATATATTTGAATCAATTTCAAAAAATAATGAGTTGAAAAATAAGATAGAGTTTTATGAAAAACAAAAAAATATAGAATATGAGTATTATAGGGTATTAGAGTCAAAGTATAATACTTCAAGAAAAGTTATTCATGATATAAAAAATCACATGCAAACTATTGATAGCTTATATGAAATTGAGGAAAAAGAAAAAGCAAAAACATATTTAAAGGAAATGTATGGACTTTTAGATTCATTAGGACAAAAGGTTTATACAGAAAATAGAGTTCTAAATGTAGTTATAAATGATAAGGTTCATTTAGCTAAAAAAAGTAATGTTAATATAGAGGTTTTAATTGGTGATGTAGATTTTAGTTTTATAAAAGAAATAGATATAACAACAATTATTTCAAATCTTTTAGATAATGCAATAGAAGGAACGAAAGAAACAGAGAGTAAGGATATAACATTAAAAATAGATAAATTCAATAATTTTTTAATTATAAATGTAGTTAATAGTTTTAAGAAAGTTACAGTTATAAATGAGGAGTTTAAAACAACTAAAGAAAATCATTTAGGTTTAGGACTTAAAAATATAAAGAGAACAATTGAAGAGTATTCAGGTTCTCTTCATATAAAAACTTCAAATAATATATTTAAAATAAATATTATGATTCCAAATTAATTTAGGGGGAAAGAGAAATGAGAAAAATAATGAAAATGATGATGGTGGTTTTAACATTAGGAGTTTTAGTTGGGTGTGGAGCAAAGAAGGTAGATATTGATGAAGGAAAAGTTTCAGAAAAGGCGGATATGGTAATAAAGCTATATAATGAAGAGAATTTTGAAAAGTTACATGAAATGGGGAGTGAGAAATTAAAGTCAGCAATATCTGTAGACGGATTAAAAGAAGCAGAGGAAAATATAGAAAAAGAATTAGGTAAGTTTAAAGAGGTTAAAGAAAGAAAATTTGGAGAAAAAGATGGAATGGTTCTTTGTGTAACACTTTCAGAGTTTGAAAAAGGACAAGGTCAAATACAAACAGCATTCAATGAAAACTTAGAGCTTGAAGGTTTTGCAATAGTAAAATAGTTAAAGGGAGATGATTTTTATCATCTCCCTTATAATATTAAGCTAATTTTTCAATCATAGCCTTTAATATAGTTGTTGAGTTTTTAACTCCAATTGGAATGAATTTTTCATAATCCATATGTGCTCCATTGTTAGCATTATCAGAGATTGATCTGATTATTACAAATGGAATTGTGTTTAAGTAACAAACGTGTGCTATACTTGCACCTTCCATTTCACATGCTATTGCATTAAATTCACTTTCAAGCCATTTGATTTTATCTACACTTGCAATGAATTGATCTCCTGATACTATTCTTCCAGAGAATGTATTTATATCTTTTATTTCATCACATGAAAGCTTAGCTAATTTAACTAATTCTTCATCACACATAAAATCAAAAGTATCCATTCTTGGAACTTGACCATGAGCATCTCCAAAGACAGTTGTATCAACGTCATGTTGTACTAGATTTTCAGCTACTACTACATCACCTGGATAAATGTCTTTACCGATTCCTCCAGCTACACCAACATTGATAACGCTATTTACTTTATATTCTGAAATAAGGATTTGAGTACAGACTGCTGCATTTACTTTACCAATTCCTGATACTACTGCTACAACATCTTTTCCCCAAACCTTTCCTTTATGAAATGTCATGTTAGCTTTAACTGTTTTTTCTTCAACTACCATATCATTTAAAAGAAGTTCTAATTCTTCACTCATTGCACTAATTATTCCTATAACCATTAAAAAGTTACCTCCAAAAATTAATATAGACTTTTAGCCTTACATAATATTATAAAATTAATATATAGTTAAGTAAACTAAATAAAGGAGTAATTAGAGAAAAAATCTTGTATAAAGATAAGAGATAAAATAAAATAAAGAGTAAATAATAGAATATGAGATGTAGAAAGGATGAGATTATGGAAAAACACACATTGACAAGAACAGAACTTGTAATAGGTTCTGAAGGATTAAATAGATTAAGAAATTCTAAAGTTGTTATATTTGGAGTTGGAGGAGTTGGAGGTTTTGCAACTGAAGCTCTAGTAAGAGCTGGAATTGGTGAAATAGTTATTGTAGATAATGATACAGTAGATATAACTAATTTAAACAGACAGATAATTGCAACATATGATACAGTAGGAAAAGTTAAAGTTGATGTTATGAAAGAAAGAATAGAATCTATAAATAAGGATTGCAAAATTACTACTTTTATGGAGTTTGTAACACCAGATAATATTGAAATGTTTTTAGACGATTCTGTAGATTATGTTGTAGATGCAATAGATACAGTAACAGCAAAGATTGCTTTAGCAAAATATTGTTATGAAAATGATATAAAAATAATGAGTTCTATGGGGACAGGAAATAAAATGAATCCAACAATGTTCCAAGTTTCAGATGTACATAAAACAAAGGTATGTCCTTTAGCGAAAGTAATGAGAAGTGAACTTAAAAAAAGAGGCGTGAAAAAGTTAAAGGTAGTTTATTCAGAAGAAATACCAGTAAAGCCAAACATTGAAATGGTTTCAGAAATAGTAAAAGGAACAAAGAAAAGACAAACACCAGGAAGTATGTCTTTTGTTCCACCAGTTGCAGGGATGATAATTGCAAGTGAAGTTGTTAAAGATATTATAAAGGAAAAGTAAATTGTGGATAACTTTTAGAAAATATAGATACAAAAAAATACAAAAAATTCCTAAAAAGGATTTTAAATAACAAAAAAAGTGGTTGTTTACTAAAAAAGAACACAACATATAGTGTTTATTTAAAAAGTTATCAACAACATATTGTGAGTAATGTGTATAACTTATAGAAAAGTTTCATCTTTAGATTAAGAGATGGGGCTTTTTTATTGTTGAGGAGGAACGTTAAAAGTCTTGTAATAAAAAGACTATATTATATAATAGTCTTATAAGAAAGATTAGCTTAGGAGATAGGAATATGGCATTAAAAAACAATGTTA
The DNA here is from genome assembly GCF_051656525.1 of Clostridium sp. Classification (GTDB taxonomy): domain Bacteria; phylum Bacillota; class Clostridia; order Clostridiales; family Clostridiaceae; genus Clostridium. The sequence continues at coordinate 3,412 of NZ_JBOGCC010000106.1, forward strand.
ATATATTTTTAAGTAGCGGAAGTCAAAGTGAGTACTTAATAAGAGATAAAAATAATATAAGTATTGGAAGATTTAATATTATAGAGATGGATTTTGAAAATCAAAAATGTGATGTTAAATTAAGATTTTATAGAGAACAGAATTATGACTTATTGAGAGAAACTTTAGATTCAATATTAGTTGCTACATTTAAAGATAAGAGGGTTTATAAGGTAAATGTAAGTGTGATTGAAGGAATGAAGCTATCACCTTTTTTAGATTTAGGATTTATTTTAGAAGGAATAATTTCAGAAAATAATATTATTAATGGAATTAGAAGAAGTGAATTAATATTTGGAATAAATAGAGAAGATTATAGATATAAAAACTGTGAACCTATGGTGAAAATTCCAGGAAAAAATATTTCATTAAGAAATTTAACACCAAATGATTCAGAGGAGTTAACAGAATATTATATTCGTAATAAAAAACATTTAGAAAAATTTGAGCCATCGAGAGAAAAAGAGTTCTATACATTAGAAGAACAAAGAGGCATATTAAATGAGAGCTACAAACAATTCTTAAATGGAACGTCATATGAAATGGCAATTATAAAAGATGAAAAAATAATTGGAAAGATACGATTATCTAATATTGTATATGGTGTATTTAAAAGTGGAATATTAGGTTACTCAATAGATGAAAGTTTTCAAGGAAAAGGATATATGAAAGAGGCTGTTAGTCTTATGGTTAAGTATTCATTTGAAGAATTAGAACTTCATAGAATAGAGGCTTCAGCATTAATAAGTAATGAAAGATCTAGAAATGTTTTAATTAAATGTGGATTTGAAGAGCTTGGTATAAATAAAAAGTATTTATTTATAAATGGAGTATGGGAAGATCATGCAACATATTATAAGATAAAGTAAAATAAGGGGATGAAAGTATGAAAGTATCTCTTAAAAATGATATGGTTTTAGTTAAAGTGTTTAATAATGATATAATTTTAGTAAAATCAGAGGGGAAAGAAAAAATATTATTTGAAAAAGGGATAGGCTTTGGAAAAAAGTTTGGAACAGTAATAGAAAAGGGAACTGAAATTGGTAAAGTATTTGTTATTCAAAATGAGCAGAATATTGAAAATTTCAATAAAGTGATAGAAAGAACAGATAATAAATTATTAGGATTATTTGAAGAGGTAATTTATAATATTTCAGAAGAACTTAAAGAAGAATTAGGCGAGAATATTCATATAGGATTAGTAGAACATTTAACTTTTGCAATAAAGCGTCTTGAAAATGGAGAAGAGATAAAAAATCCTTTTTTAGTAGAAATAGAAACTTTATATAATCAAGAATTTATTTTAGCAAAAAAAGCAAGTAAGAGAATAGAACAAGATATAAATATTCAAATTCCTGATGGAGAAATTGGATTTATAGCAATTCATATACACTCAGCAAGAAATGGTGGGAAATTATCAAATACAGTTAGATATAGTTATTTAGGAAATAATATTATGGAACTTGTAGAAGAGGAATTGGATATTAAGATAGAAAGAAAATCTTTAGATTATGCAAGATTTTTAACACATTTAAGATTTGCAATAGAAAGAATTTCAACAAAGAATTCTATAGAAAATGATTTAAGAGGAGTAATAAAATCAAAATATAAAAAGTCATATAAAATTGCAAGTAATGTGGGGAGAATGCTTGAAGGTGAGTTAGATACTGAGGTTAGTGAAGATGAGGTGGCTTATATAGCTATGCATATAGAAAGGTTTAGGGGAATTAAGAATTAAAAAACAAGCCCAATAGAGGTGATACCTTTATTGGGCTTGTTTAAGTTTTGATTTTAATATATTTTAAGTGTTTAACTAGAATGCTGTTTTAAATTGTGTATTCTATAACTGTTGTTTCTCCAGCTACTGAATCAATTGATGTTATTGGAGTTATGCTTTGGGTTGCATCTACATTAGTGATAAGAACTGGACTTATTAACGGACAACCTTTGCTTTTTATAAATTCTCTGTCAATTTTTAAAATTGGAGTTCCAGCAGTAACTGTAGCACCTTGTTCTATTAATTGAGTGAAGCCTTCTCCATTTAATGAAACTGTTTCAATTCCAACGTGAACTAAAAGTTCAATTCCATTTGAAAGTGTCATTGCAAAGGCATGTTTTGTTTTAAAGATTAAAGTAACTTCACCATCAGCAGGTGCTACAATTGTATCTCCAGCTACGTCTATTCCAACTCCATCACCAGCCATTTTTTGGGCAAAAACAGGATCGGGTATTTCAGAAACAGGTATAATTTTTCCTGTTGCAGGTGCTATTAATTTTAATCCACCATCTTTTTTATTCTTTTTAAAAAATCCAAACATATCTATATCCTCACTTTATTTATAAATTTATTAATTTAGAGTAATTTTATATAAAAAAAGACATAAGTTCTCTAAAGAAAAACTTATGCCTGATCCTTACTCAGTAACACGTTAATTAAATTATAAACAAGAATATATTTTAAGTCAATATAAAAATGAACAAAATTTAAACTTAAATTACTAATATAAACCATTAAATGTAATAAATTATCAAAAATAATTATAAAGCTAATAAAAAAGTTGAGATTAATAACATTATTATACAAAAATATTGATAATTTATTACGAAGTATGAAACTAACTTTTAGAAAGTAATTTTATATTTTTAAGCATTTAAAAGTTTATTCCAAGAAGTAGGTCCTAAAATACCATCTTTACTTAATCCATTATTAGATTGAAAAGAAATTAAAGCTTTTTGAGTATTAGAACCGAATATTCCATCAGGGGTACCACAGTTAAACTTTAACTTATTTAATTTTATTTGAATAAGCTCAACAATCTTACCTCTAGTTCCAACAGATAAAGTAGGGCAAGTGTTTAAAGTTTTAGGTCCTAAGATACCATCAATAGTTAAATTTCCATTGAAGCTTTTATTTAATTCTTTTTGAAGATCAGAAATCCATGAATCAGTATTAGACACTGGAGGCTTTGGTACAGGTGGTTTTACTACAGGCGAAGTTGTAGATGAAGTTTTTCCATTTACAGCGCCTTCAGCAATAGCTTTTCCAACTGCATCAGAACCTAAACTTCTGTAAAGTTTAACATCTTCTGTTGCCTCAACAAAACAAACTTCAACAATCATAGAAGTCATATTAGTAGCACGTAACTCATAAAGTCCAGAACGTTCTTTTATACCACGATTTTTGAATCCTAAATCAACTAAAGATTTTAGAACACCTTTAGCAGCAGTATTATTTCTTGAAGAATTAGAGACTAAAACCTCTGTTCCAATTGTTCCAGTATAAGTTGTATAAGCTTTATTAAAATGAATAGAGATAAATAAATCAGCACCAGCATTATTTGCCTTATTTACTCCAAAAGTTAAATCGGAATTAACAGTATTAGAACTATTTGAAGGAGTCACATCTAGAACGGTATGTCCCATTTGCTTTAAATATTTTATAACGGAATCTTTTACTTTTCTATCTTCAGTAGTTTCATCTATAATGCCACGAGCACCAGGAACACTAAAATTATGGCCACCTCTTACAGCAATTTTCATAAATTATCACCTCGTAAAAATTTTGATAAAGATACCTCTATCAATAGATATATTATTCAAGAGGAGAGAATTTTGTTAAAGAAAAAAGACGAACTTTTACGTATTATAAAAGTTCGTCGGGAAATAAGTCTAAAACATCTTTTTTAGAAATACCTCTAAGTTTAAATTCAGGACCTAAAGATTCTAGTAAAAGGCCTAAAGATTGCTTGAATTTAGTATTAGATTTCTTCAAATCAATATGAACAAAAGCACCACGACCAGGTTCTATCTTAATAAAACCATCTTCTTTTAGAAGAGAGTAGCTTTTATTAACGGTATGCATATTAACATCTAAATAAGAGGCTAAATTTCTAACTGAAGGTAAGATATCACCTTCAGAAAGATCACCATCAGCAATCATTTTAATTATTTGTCTTTTAATTTGAATGTAAATAGGTTCAGAGTTATCAGCTTCAAAATTCAAGAGAAATATTCCACCTCCTTAAAAAATAATATATAATTATCTTAACATAATTATATGTTAGAAAGTATTTAATATGACTAAATGGATGGTGAATAATGAAAGCTTTAAACAAAGAAGAAATAAAAAATATACTATATATAGAAGAGATACAGTATGGGCTAAATAATTATACAAATGCATTATTAAATGTAGATAATGCAAAAATATCAGAAATTAAAGAGTTTATGAAAGAAATAGAAGAGAATATAGTAATAGATTATTATGGAAATATTATAAAAGAAAATGAGTTTAATTTATTAGTGAAAGAACTTTCAAAAGAAGAGGAAAAGTATCTAAAAGAATTAAGAGCTAGTGGGGAAACAAAGGTTATATTTACGGAGATTGAAGAGAGACTTTTAGATATAGCTATTAAGTTATCATATGAAGAAATTTTATTTAGTTCTTTTTACTTAGGAAAGAAAATAACAATATGGGGGAATTTCAATAAGGAGTTTGTAATGTTTTTTGAAAAAGACATTAGTATAGAAGAGATTAAAATTTTAGCAAAAAAATATAATTTAGAAATAAAAGATATAAGGGAGGTAAGATAAGAGTGAACTTAAGTATACTAGCAGCATTTTTTGCGGGAGTAGTTTCATTTTTATCACCTTGTGTACTTCCTTTAATTCCAGCTTATATAAATATCTTAACGAAGGATGTAGATAGGGATAGAAAAGATATTATATTAAGAAGAAGCCTACTATTTATATTAGGATTTACAATAGTATTTATAATAATGGGAGCAACAGCAACATTTTTAGGAAAGATATTTAGTAGGCATTTTGAGATATTAAGAGTTTTATCAGGAATTTTAATAATACTTTTTGGAGTATATACACTAGAAGTAATAAAAATAGGAAGTCTTTATAAAGAAAAAAAGATAATAAGAAAAGCAGATGGAATAAGTCCATTGATTATGGGAATTGCATTTGCAGCAGGATGGACACCTTGTGTAGGACCTATACTTGGAGCAATTCTTGCATATACATCAATAAATACAAGCTTAAATGGAGTAGTAATGTTAGGTTTATATTCAATAGGACTTGGAATTCCATTCATTTTAAGTGCGATGTTAATAGAGCATTTTTCCTTTATAAGAAAAAATATATATAAGCATATGAGAAAGATTAAAATAATTACAGGAATATTAATGATACTAGTAGGGGTTCTTATAGCTACTAATAAATTAGTAATTATGATAGGACTGATTTCATAGGAGGGGAATATGAAAAAAATTATATTGATAATTATATTGATATGTGTAGTAATAGGTGGAGTAGAATATTATAAAATATCAAAAAATAAAGAAAATGCACAAAAGGTAGAAATAAGTCAAAATAATAATGAAGAACAAGGAAATACATTAAATGAAGATAACTGGAATGTGAAGCCAAATGATGTACAGGAAAATCAAGGATTTCCAGCTATTAAAGATACAAACTTTAAATTAAAAAATTTAAATGGAGAAGAGGTAAGTCTAAGCCAATATAAAGGGAAGAAAGTATTTATAAATTTTTGGGCATCGTGGTGTCCACCATGCAAAGATGAAATGCCAGACTTAGAAAAATTATATAAAGAATATGGAGATAAAATTGTAATTTTAACTATAAATGCAGGAGAAACTAGAGAGAAGGCAGAGAACTTTATAAAGGAAAAAAATTATACATTTCCAGTATTACTAGATAGTAATATGGAAGTATCAGCAGAGTATGGGGCAAGATATTTACCAACATCAGTAATGATAAATGAAAAAGGTGATATAGTTAATTATAGAAATGGAGCTATGGATTATGCTCAGATGAAAGAATTTATACAAGAGAGAACATTATAGAGAAAACATAATATATTAAAAAGGCTTAGTAGGAAAATCAAAAAAATCTACTAAGTTTTTTTATATAAAGAAAAAGATTTAATTTAGAAGTATAGAATCAATAAATCAAGAGAACTTGCATATTAATTTATTATAGAAGAAATAAATTAAGGATGATATAAATGCATGAAGTAATAGCGATAGAACAGAAGCAAAGGATACGAGTTAAGGATTTTATTAAATTTATAATTGTGAGTTTGGTATTTCTAAAAATTATGGCAGTAATATTTCCTTTCTGTATAGTAAAGGGATATTCAATGGAAAGTACATTAAAAAATGATGAGATAGTAATATTAAATACATTATTCTATAAATTCAAAAATCCAAAACATGGAGATATAGTAGTTATAAATGTTTCAGAGGATAAAAATATAGATATAGCAGGAAAAATAATTGTGAAGAGGATAATAGGAGAGGGAGGTGATAGATTAACAATAAAGAATAATAGAGTTTATATAAATAATATAGAGATAAAAGAAGAATATATAAAAGAGAAAATGATAACTTGGGATATAGATGTATTAATTCCAGAGGGAGAAGTATTTGTAATGGGAGACAATAGAAATGAAAGTGGAGATAGTAGAGAATTTGGAACATTCAAATTAGAAGAAATTGAAGCAAAAGTAATGTTTAGAAAATAAAAAACTAATAAAAAGAAGTTATAAAAAGAGGAATATTAATAAAAAAAAGACTAAAAATTAACGAAAGATGAACAAAAAAGAGAAATAATACTAATACTTATCCTAGTGTGTCATAAGTAGAAAAATGTTGAAAAAAGAAGAAAAAAGTAGAAAATAAAGAATAATCATTTTAAATAAGGTAGTATAATAGAATATGGCAGATATAATGGTGATATAGTAGTAAATGTCCTAAGGGACAAGCAATTTAACAACAAAGTAGCTTAATAATTAATTTAAGTATTTTGAACAAAGGTTGATAATACTTAATTTAGGTATTAACCTAGATTGTTAAATTGAAAAAATGGTCTTTGAAAATTGAACAGATTAATATATAAACAAACTTAAACCAGCAATTCTTTTATTAGTAAGTTTTATGAGCAATTTAAGATTAAACTTTTTATTGAGAGTTTGATCCTGGCTCAGGACGAACGCTGGC
>NZ_JBOGCC010000107.1:0-15366 GCF_051656525.1 Clostridium sp.
CCCATAACTAAAGAAATTTTGTTGTAATTTTATTAATATTGTATCCATGTCCAATAAATCACATGACAATAATTGAGTAAGTAAGTCCCTTGCTAAAGATATGGTGATAGATCGACCACTGACTTCCATTTTAACTTCCGTACAATTTTAGTATAATATTAACCAATGGCTCATATTAATTTATTTGTTTAAATATTTTTCAGCTTCATCTTTAGTTTTAAAACTTTTGTATTTAGCTCCTGAAAATCCATTAACTAACTTCTTACATTGTTCCCAAGATGTAACAATCTTATTGTTTTTCCTTCCAACCTTCACAGCATAATACTTACTAATAGTAGCTACCTTTTTTGTTGTACCTTTTTTAGCGGAACTTTCCTTTTTCTTAACCTCGGTATAAGAATTTGTAGATTCACATTCAACATTATAACCTTCTTTCTTTAACACTGATAAAATAGAATTAGATAATTTTTCTAGCTTGCCAAAAACATATTCAATTCTATATAATCTTATATTATGATTTAAACAGAATTGATTTTTAATTAAATCATGCTCCATAGTATTTTGAGACCATTCACTATTAAAATGCTGCCCACCATCTATTTCAATAATAAATTCATCTAGGTTAGGTTTCTTTATATAAAAGTCAAATCTGAGCTTTCTATTTCCTAATCCTTTTAAGTTAGAATAGGTCTTTTCTTTTTCATATGAAATATTATTACTTGTAAGGATGTTTATAGCTACCTGTTCTCCGAATGATTGACCTGTCATGCAATTTCTGCATATAGGATTTTTAACTACTTGACTTCTTTTAGCATAAAAAATATTATTACATTTACTACATAGCCATACTTTTTTTCTATACTTATTATGAATTTGAGTTAATCCAGATTCTTTTATTTTTTCTTCATTTCTTTTAAATCTTTTTAACTGATTAGCTTTTTTCTTAGCTTTACTTTTACCCATAACATATCTCCTTTTTAAGTTAAATAATCTATTTTATAATCAATAGCCCTAAAGTAAAATCCTGAGCTTGTAAATGGACATAGTTTTCCCTAGGCATAATTAAGCTGGAAAAACTATAAACCAACGTAAAATCCTTGAGATGCTCCCACATTCTTAGGGTTAGGTTTATAACATCATGTTCATACAAGTCTTTCTACTAGCACACAACCCACTAGCTGCTATCTAACTTGCTCCTGCACTCATACCCCATCACAGATACAGTACTCTAGCCACACTTGGGGTTTTTATGTGATGAACTCCCCACAGCTGTTGCCCGTCAAACCTGATTTATATATTTATAGAGGACTTATCAGCTTTTACCCTCTGAGGACTTCAAATGAATGATGTGCCACTTGATTTACCCTATGACTTTTACGTGGTCATAACTCCTTTTACGTTTAAAGTGTACGGTTTCACTACCCCCATAAAATGTTTTTGACCTGCAATTTAGTAATTGTGGTTTCTACTAACTTAGGTTATGTAGGGCTTCTAGTTTATAAAACTAGCAAAGTTACTATTTATTACATTAAAAAAGACTATCCTATCGAAACTCCTGTCTTGCCACTATGTATTTTATCACGTTCCATGTTGTGTTAACACTTGTCTAATTATCAGGGTTAGAATCAATCCCTACATTGGCTCAAGCCTACCTATGTTATTCAGCTAATATTAATTATCAAAGGTAATATCAATCCTTACTAAGCATAAAGCCCGTTAGCTCAGTTCTACTTGGGCTATCAGTGTATTTTATCTTATTTTATCTTATTTTATGTCATATTCAAAATTTTATACTATTTATTTTTATTTGTCAACATTTGTTTTATTATATTTATTTTTACACAAAAAAAGAAACCTAAGTAAAATATTCACTTAGGTTTTAGATTCCATATTTAATTTTATATAATCTGTACAATTCAAAAGCTTGAACCTTAACTTCATTTTCCTTTAACCATATTTCTAATGATGCGCAAGTCCATCTACTATAAGGGAAGTTATATGATTTTTCTTCCTCTTTCATTTGATGCATTAGTCCACTTCTGTATATATCAGTACCACTTAATACAAAATGAGGATCTTCTTCAGTAAGTCCGATATTTAAATATTCTGATAATTTTTTAAGTCTTCTTTGTATACCATTAATTTTCATTGCATCCATACCATCATTATTTTTACTGTATGGTTTAGGTTTTAATACATATTCATTGCACTCATTTAACTTATAGTCTCCTGTTGTAGTACCCTCTGTCTCTTCTGTCATATATTTATAGTATGTCATACCCCAAACAGGGTCTATTGTCTCTCTAGTAACTTCTAATAGGTAGTCATCCATCTCTATTATTTTACCACTTGGAGTTGTAATTATCTTATTATCTAAATCTACGTCAGCTACTTTTAATTCTAATAAGTCTTTATATCCTTTTCCAAGTATTCCACTAAACATTGCATATACAATAAATTTATCTTGAGCATTTATAAATAGGTCACATATGTCTTGTATTTCTTCTTTAGTATAGTATCTTATCTTTTTGTCTTTTAATATTTCTGTTGTATTAAAGTCTGTCATAGATAATTTTGTATCATTATTTAACCAGTTAAGAATATAGTTTACTGCATCTACTCTTGTTTTCATAGCTCCGTATGACCTATTAGCAATGGTTGAGACACCACTTTGACACATAGATATTAATTCTTCTCTAGAAGCATTTTTTACTGATTTTTTTGTTACTATTTCCCACTTAGTTAACTTCTTGTATACACCTTCCATTACAGCTATTCTATTCTCTGTGCATCCATTGCTCATTGCGTATTGCTCAAAAGACCTCTTATTATTTATTAACATTTTACATCGCCTCCGCTTTTATTTTTTATTATAGTATATATATTCTGTCAACTGACTTAAAAGTCCTTTTTTATTTTTAAATTTTTTAATTTTATTTTACCTTATACTTATATTATATCCAAATGAGGGTCATTGTAAACTAAATTGGGGTAAAAAAATAGAGGAAAAATTTGATAATTCTCCTCTAGGTGATTAATTATAGTGTCGTTGGTAGTAAATCATATGCTTCTACACTCTTTAGTATAGTGTCCAATCTAAGTATATTTGAGTCTGCTCGTGCTACATATTCAGGTAGCTCTTTCTTATTATTAGACCATTTTCCTGTTGCTAGGCCATACCCTATCTTAGATATTGGTGAGTTTTTATGTATACTCTTAGATAGTTTCTTCTTATTATTATTAATTCTTGCATGGAAATCTATATAATCTAATGACAATGCTCCTTCTTGAACGAAGTCTCCTTTTCGTTGATTGCATTCTTCACACAACATTTGCAGATTCTTTGTATCCCAGGCTATTTTCCACTTCTCTTTATCTCTTCTTATTATACCCCTACCACCAAAACTATTCAATGATGTTATATGATCTATTGTAAGGTTCTTACCTTCTCTACCACACCATGCACATTTACACTTACCTTTTTTATCTTTCTTACTATTTCTAAATTTCTTTTTAATATCTGATTCTTTACCTTTTAGTTTTATTTCACCATATGTCATACATACATCTATTGGTTTTTCTATGTATATATTACCTTGATTATCTTTTAGTGTCATTTCTCCTGTTTTAGCTGATACTACTTCTACTTCCTTTATTTGTCCCTTTTTAATTATGTACATAATCAACATCTCCTTAGTTTTTTATTTACTTTTATTCTACACCCTTATTAATTGTTTGTCAACTCTATGATAATGTTTTCTAAGGTTGTTTTGTTTATTTATCTTAATTAGATACTATCATATATAATATTATATTGTCAACCAATTTTATGATTTTATTATATATGATAAAAAGACTAGAATTTAATCTAGTCTAATGTTTCTATTGAACTCTACTATTGACAAAATTGATTAGTGAACTCATGTGATGATTCATTATTCTTCCGACCATTAATGATGTATATTGTACATACACTTTCTTAGTGTTTGTAGTTGGTCTAGTAAGTGCGTGACCTTCGCCAGCTACAAATTTCATGTATTGATCATTTGGTTGGAAAGTTCTCTTTTTCTCTTTGCCTATTTTTTTATATACTCCTAGTTCCTTATGCTCAAACCATTCATGCAATAGTGTTGTAGTTAAATCAGGAACATTTACTTTTAATAGGTTAACTACTTGTGTTGCATTTAGCATAGCATTTTCACCTTTTAGTGCTTTGAATTGTACTATATCTTTATATCTTTTTAAGTCTACTGCATCACTAGTTCCATTCAATATTTTTAAAGATAATTCCTCCTCTTCTGTTAAGCGTATTTGTGGCTCTTTTATTTTTTGCTCCAATGTATTTATGTACTCTATTGTTTTGTATCTAACTAATGTACTTTCACTATTTAACATTTGTAGCATACCATCTCTATTAAGAGAAAAACATGGTCTGCTCTCACCCTTTTTATCTGTGTATTCAACGGAAGAAATATTTCCCCCGTTGTCTAAGCCAAGCAATTCCAATGCATCGAGTTCTTTTCTTATCTTCTTCATAAAATCCCTATGTTCCAAAACTTTTCTGTTTCCTTCTAAATCTCTAAAATTATTTATTAATTCCACTAATTCTATACTTGTTATTCTTACCTCTTGTCCTTCTTGTTTTACCATTAAATTATTCATATTCAATCTCCTTCATTTATCTTATGTATTTTATATTTGTAGACAATAGTTGACAAATAATTACTACCATCTCTATAAAATACAATATCATGCAATTAATTGTATGTCAACTATAATTTTAAAAATAAATAAAAAAATAACCCTAACTGTATCTATTCACAGTCAGAGTTAAGATTGATATAACTATTTGGTTTTCTTCCTACTAATCCTTTTTTATTACATTGACACCTTGCTCCACGATTGAAGAATCTGGCAGCTGATGTTCTAAATGGTTTTCTATCACAACTTTTATGTCTTACTACAAAGTTAGAACCACTAACGAATGATACTACTTCATATGTTCCGTATGTTTCCTCGGATACTCTTCTTCTTATATCTTCTTCTAGTAAACGTGGCCTACCTGTTATACTCCTTCCAGTTTCTTTATCATGACATGATTGGCATTTATCCTTCCCCCTACTTGAAAATGTGGATGCTCTTGTAAGTCTTTTAGCTGCTCCACATTTATGAATTGCTACTAGTGGACTATGTGTTCCTGTATATTCTTGTATTGTCCATTCTCCTGCTCCATATATTCCATCTATCTTCTCTTGATATTGTTCTCTTGTCATTGCTCTAGACATTATTAAAAACCCCTTTATCTATATTAGTTTATTATTTAGAATATGCTATCAAATACATCTGCAACTCTTTGAGCTGACTCGTTTGTTTGATGCACATATATTTTTTCTGTAATTGCTACTGTACTATGACCTAGCCATTTACTAACATCCATGATATCTACACCCTTTTTTATTTGAAGTGTAGCCCCTGTGTGTCTTAGTGAATGTGGTGTTATCTTCTTAACTCCTGCGGTATTAGCTATTCCAACTACTACTCTTCTTATTTGATCTGTACTAAGTCTATAACCATCTTTACTTTTTTGTCTACTAAGGAATAATGCTTCTTCTTTTTTACTGTTCTTTTGTATTCCTCTTAGCTTAATATAACTCTCTAACATAGGTAATTTACTCTTAGGTACATACACAACTCTTTTCTTACCTCTCTTACCTACTACAGCCATTTTACCAGTTTCTAAATCTATATCATCTACTGATATATTACTTAACTCTTCTATTCTAAGTCCTGTTCCTAAAAACATTGTGATGATTAACTCATCTCTATATCCATTGTAGCTACCTGCATCGGCAGCTATCTTCTTTGCTGTATTTATTAGCCTAATTACTTCCTGTTCATCTAGTATAGGTCTTTCGTATAACTCATCTGTCTTAACTACACCTATTGTTTGTGGTACATTTACTGATACTAATTTCATACCCATTAGATAAGTATAAAACTTTCTTAGTGTTGCTATTCTCTGGTTAACAGTAGATGCTGATAGCTTTCTTTCATTGGATAATATATTCACCCACTTCATAAAGTCTTCAGATGTTAACTTCTTATATTCTTTTAAATCTGGCTCTCTTCCTTCAAATACATCATCTATAAAGTTTACCAAGTTCTTCCTGTAAGACTCTATTGTCTTCTTATTTCTTCTTTCACCTTCTAAGTGGAATAAAAAACTTTCCATAATCATAGGTAACATATAACACCATCTCCTTTTTATTATTTACTGTGTTGACTTAATATAATACTATCATATATAATATTATATTGTCAACTAGTTTTTAAACTTTTATTTTTGATTTTATACAACTATCTTTCAGTATTGTAACAATCCTCACACATCTCGTCGTGACTATAACCTTCCATAAAATCTATTGGTTTACCACATTTTACACAGTCCCAATCTTTATTATTAATACAACATTCACCCATCCCATGTATTATAGTATTCGCCTTCTTTCCGCATAAACATTCTTTCATAATTTTACCCTCCTAAATTAAATTTAAAAATTACTCATTTATTGATTTAACCTTATGTTTAATTATCCAGTTATAGATATCTCTATCATCATATTTCCCTTCTGCTACACTCAGTCCCAAATCTATTAAATCTTTCTGAGTATAGTTTAATTCAATATCATTTAGAGAAGATAATACATCTAGAACAATAACACCAATACGTTTATTACCATCTATAAAACCATGATTAGATATTAAACTGTGTGTAGTTGCTGCTATCTTATTCTCAACACTATCATATAGATCAATACCTCCGAATGTAGTTTTATGCCTATCCAACGCACTTTTTATAAGGTTTATGTCTCGAACTCCATCGCTTCCACCTGATACTTTTATTATTTTAGAATGTAGTTTAAGTAACTCATCTTTTGTTAAGGTTATCATTATTTGGCCAACTCCTTTAATGCTTCGATGTTTTTGTTTATAGATTGGTTAACTACCTCATCTATATTTTTTTCTTTTTTCATGGATACACATTCTGCAAAATTATATATTTCTCTTTGTTCCTCTTCTGTCAAGTAATTACAAATGTTAACTATCTTTTCTGCGTAAGTCATATTACTACCTCCATTTTATATTTTTAATAATCTGTGATTCTATTACTATCTTACTTTTGTTATCTTATACTCTTTTGCTACATTTGATACAGCTTCTTTTGCCTTCTTGATTGAACTCTTTACCCATGTTTTAGTTCCATCTTTTAGAGTTCTCCAATGTCCTCTGCTGAACCATGATTCAGTTTTTCTATCATATTGTCTAGTTTCAACATCTCTTGATATATATCCAACTGAGTTATCATCCAATATATATCTCTTCTTATATATATACGTCTTGGATTGTTTTTTACCCTTCTTTTTACTTGGTATCATGTTTAATTTAGATATTGATTTAACTGTATCAATCTTATCTGATTGTAAGAAAGAAATCGTTCCAAGTGCCAGGCTTATATTTCTCATGATTACTAGTGTAAACTCTTCGTTTTCTCCAAAGGATTCTTCTAGCTGCTTATTATCTGCTTTAAATGAAATATCCTTAAAAGCATCTGAATAGTTTTCATAATCATCTAAATCAAATTCAATATCATTGAAAGTTACTTGAAGAGTCCAAGTCCCTGATTCTTGTAGAGTGATTATATTATCATCTATATTCACATCAATCGTACAACGACTATTAAACATACCTTCTCTTACAGATGCTAAAAACTCATCCTTCTCTTTCTTTGTCATATTGCCACCTGTGATCTTCTCAAACTTTTCAAAGTTCTCTTCTAATTTTTCGTCGGTCATTCTATCTGTTGTTATTGATGGCAATACCATAGTAAAATCATTAAAAGGTACATGTTTTAAATCTACTATCGCATGGCCACCTAAGTTCATTAAATCTGTGAATGATTGTGTTGTTAACTCTATTCTTGTTTCTTGTTTTTTCATTATCATCATCTCCTGTATTCTTATTATTATCTTAATTACATATTATCATACTTATTATTTAAATGTCAACTATTATTTTTACTTTATTATATTTAATAATAAAGCCCATATATAATGAGCTTATATTATCATCTACAATAGAGAATCTAGTATCTTATTTACTATGTTAACACCTTCTGTTGTATCATCTAGTATATTATCTTTTGTATATAATTCTTCTAAGTATCCTACTACATATATATTGTGTATCTTATTAGTTACTATGTCTATTAGCTCATCAGATGCTTTTGAGTTGTAGAATTTATTAGCAAATATTCCAGATACCACTACACCTATATAATATTTATAATCATGTATAACCTCTTGAGTCTCTACAGTATCATTTATAACAGTTTGAACATCTTCATTGACTATTATATCATCATCCACAGCGATTTCGTTTATGCAGTCTCCTATGACTTCATTATTATCATCTAATACTGTATTCTCTTCAAGGTAGTCAACTTTAGCTATCATCTCTTCACTATCTTTTGATTTAACAACATCATATGACATATATATCTTTTCATTCTTTAATGTTACATATGTTGTATGTTTATTGTATGAGTTATCTAAATATTCAACTTCAACTACTAACCCTACCTCTATTAATGAACCATCATTTAAATATTTTAGCTGCACCATACCATGATTAGTTTTGATATCATTTACACCGTTTTCTTTTGATATTGGGTTAACATTATAGATATCTGTTCTCTTGATTGTACCTTCGAAATCATCATCCTTAAAGTTAACTATTGTTACTGTTCCGGCCTCTACTGGTTTATCTGCTCTAAGATCTACTTCATTCTTAATCAATTGTGTTGCCATCTTAATATCTATTGTACCAGTGCTTTCAACTACTTCACTTATAGCAGATATTGCTTTTCCTATCTTTCTTGATAAATCTGTTCTTCTCATATTCTACCATCCTTTATATATAATTTTATTATTATCAACTATCATATAATTATTACTTAGACTATTATACATATATGTTAACATAGCGTCATCATGTGATATGTCTGTCTCTACTCCATTAACCATCTTTTTTACTATCATCTCCACGAGTGAAGAATTGTCATCATACGTCTCTATGCTTTTATATGTCCCTGTGTTAGTATCAATTATAAATTCATATCTACATACACCAAACAATCTTGTTTTATTGTGTATTATTAACTCACTAGTATTATTGTCGTTTACCTTCATTTGTATTCACCCTTTATATTTATTTATAGTATAATACTATCACCTTCATTCAGATGAGTCAACTATATTATCTTTCTTGACTATTCTTTTTAATTGCTCTTATCTGCTTCCTTACTTCTGTTAATCTATTAGATAGTATTTCTGCCATCTCTTGCAGCTCACACTCGTTCATGATATTTAATTCACCATCAATCAGATTAGAAAGTTGCTTTTGATAAGCGTTTCTATTACTTGAATAGTCTTTATTTTCTTGTCTCCACTTACTAGCTATATCATTATACTTATCTTTATTATCATTTCTAAAGTTTCTACATCTCTTCCTATTACAATCTTTACATAAAGAGTTTAATATTCTCTTAGACTTATTATTCCATGAGAAGTATCTATTTAGCTCATCTTTTGTTCCTGTGTGTTCTGCTCCACATTTAGTACATATCTTAGTTTTTACTATCATTTATATCAACTCCTTGTATATATAATACTATCATCATTTGATTTATTTGTCAACCACTTTATTAATCTTTTTTTACATATAAATATATTCTATCATCTCATATATAATAAGATGATAGAATTGAGGTATTTAATTAATAATATCATTTATAGCATCAGTTTTCAAGTTCTTTAATATAGGATATACATTATCATTCATATATCTATCAACTTTATCATCCCATGTGTCGGTATGAATAATATCTTCATATGTTTTAAACTCTTCAGGATGTTTTTTAATGTATTTTACATCGAATTCATACAACAAATTGGAGTACTCAACACTGTTTTTATGGGATAAAATGTTACTTTCATTCAGTAGGTCATATACGTTATTATATTCACCATCAATTGAATATTCTATTTTGTCATCATTTAAAACGTCTGTAACTATAGATATAATGTCATCTCTTGTACTATCATTTATAGGATTATCTAACAGTTGTTTATACTCTTCTATTGATACATGATATCCACCATCAAAGTAAACTTTAGTTTGCAGCTTATTAACTATACTATAAATTGTGTTAATAACTATTACTGATAAATCATTATCATCTACATTCAAATTATGTTCTTTTAGCTCATTAAATATACATATTTCAAATATATCTTTAAATTTACTATCACCTATACGACCGTATAAGCTACTAGAAAAACTATGATTCATAATTCCATTCATGTAGTGATAACATAAGCTTAAACTATCTATGTTATAACTTCTTACCTTCTTGAATGACATATCTAGTGCGTTCACTATGATTTCTAATTTAACTTTGTCATGTAAGTTTAGAAACCTAGATAGCTTGTTTTTATCTTCATTTATGCAGCTATCACTATCTATTGGTGTATCGTCTTTGTTATCATCTTTGTTTTTACCCCATCCAAGAATTATAATATTTTTACACATAAGGTTATTCATATACTCTAGATTCTTTTGGTTAGTTCCTGCGTACCAAAAAGTACTATCATCTTGTATTTGTGCCTGTTTTTCATTGCTTATTGTGCCTACATATTTTTCAAATAATAGTATAAATTCTTCTTTATTTAACTTATATCTTTCATGCATATATTTTTCAGTCAATTCATTTACTTTAGTTGTATAAACACTATCATCTGTATCAACATTGGTAGATTCTAATATATTATTATCATTATCACTATCATTCTTATCACCGTATAGCATAATTAGTTTACTATCATTTATAAGATCATTTACTGTATCGTATATTGATTCTACTTTATCTTTTTGATTGTATTCTCTATCATTTATAAGATCATTTACATCAACTTTATTAACATAATTACCATTATATAAATCTGAATTCATGCCTTGACCTGTATAATGTATATAACTTTGCAAAGTGCCATCTTTTCTAGTAAAGAAACCACAACTATATATAGTCCAACCAAACTTATCTCTTTTACACTCTCTTACAAACTCTAACACAGCTTTTTTAGTTATCTTCATTTTACATCATCTCCTTTAATTTTTAATTTACTATCATTCATATTATTTTAGTATCATTTATACACGAAGTATAGGATTATATCCCATACTTCATAAAGTGTATAAAACTTTGTTCTTCATTCTCAAGTCCTGCCTCTTGGTTCATTAAGTCATAAACCTCTTGACCATATTCAGATATTAGACTTTCTCTATATACTACATATCTATTGTAATCATCTTCTGTATACTTTGTAGTACTATTTATTATATCCTCATCATCTATATAAACATCACCATCAAGATCTGAATTTTCTCCATGTTCTATTTCGTCATAAGTTTCTTTATCTATTTCTATTATACTGTTATCATCTTCTATAATAACATTACCAGTCAAATCTTTATTCTCATCATCTTCACTAGATAACCAGTTTTCTGCTTTAATTGACACACCTTTGTTACTAGTATCTATTTTAACATCATTCTTAATTTTACTATCATTAACATATGTATCAACTACATCAATTATATTATCTTCTATTGATTCTGTTACCACCTCTTCAAGTTCTGTACTATCATTAATTGTTGATTCTGTTTTAACCTCAGATATTACAGTTGGTACTGTTAGTATTTCTACATCATTCTTGCTATCAATCATACTATTAACCGTTAAAGTTAACCCAACTATACAAGCTACTTTTGCTACTTCCTTTGCTGCCTTAACTACCATCATCTTTACATTTTTCATTTTAAATTACCACCTTGTTTTATAATTTATTTGAGTTTAAAAACTCTATAGATAATACTTACTAATAAGTATCATCTAAGAATCTTTAAATACTATAATCTAAGCCAATCTATACTTAACATCGTGATTGCGTTGTAACGTGATACTTTTTTTACTATCAAGTGAATAATGCTTAACTATAATAATACAACTATCTCTTACAATTCTTATTTCCTTATTCATTTTTACCATCTCCTATATATTTATTTTACCCTCATCCTTAAAATATACTTTTATTTATAAAATTGTTGATATCCTCTATTTAATAGTCTCATCTCTAAAATTTCGACTCTACTTTCCGACAATTCTATATTTGCCCCTTCTACCAAGTCTTTTAATAAAAACCAATCAATGCCCGTATAGTTAGCTAACTTGGTTAAGTCAAGCTTATCACCTTCATTTTTTAATACATTTTTTATAAACTGAGTTCTTTTATCTGTATTCATACTATACAACATTTTAAACCTCCTATGAAAGTTGAATTTTAATTTTACCATCATGTAATTTTATTATCATTCTTATTTTGTGAAGCCTTTGAGCTTGCCGTCCCTTATGATAAAAGCAAGCCCCTTCTTATGTAATTGTATTACCTCATCTAGTGTAATGCTGTTTATGTCTTTGACCATGTCGTTATGTCATCCCTTCTGTTAGTTAAATAAATTTTCTAGCTTATTGCTTAAGTTGTAAGTTTGTAATAAACTATAACCCTTTGAGTATGTTCTATAAGCTTTTTCTTTGTAAAGGTGGTTTATATTATTACCTTCTTTATCCTCTATTATTATCTTATAAAGTGGATTCCCGTTAACGTCGTTATTAACTCTATACACTATAAAGAATATTTCACCATCTATATTGTATATTGTTTCCTTATTATCTGCATACACTCTATCGAAATTAGCTTCCTTTATATTCATGTGTTTAACTGTATTTAATGCCATCATAATTTTATACCATCCTTTTTATAATTTGTATTTTTAGTATCATCTATAAGGGATTTTAAGGATAATCCCTTGAACCTATCATCTATATTAGTTTAAATTTTTTAACTCTTCTATTAACTCATCCATGTCACAAGCGCATATATCTGTTATATGTTCTCCGTTTTCGTGACTAACTTCTACTATATCTGAGAATATACTTATATAACAATCGAACCCGTCAACTTCAATAATCTTGTTTGATTCTAATAATAACTCATAGAACTTGTTATCATCGTTAAACTCTAATATTACCGATTCCGTGTAGTTGCTTCTAACGTCTCCATATCTGTGTACTTTAAATTCTACATAGTAAGTGTCAGTTTGTAAGTTTTGGTATATTTTAAAGTCGAAATCATTAGTTACAGGAGAACCCCAATTATAAGAGTTATTGCATTTAATTTCTTTTAAGTCTCCTCTATCGTATAATTCTTCGATTGCTTTAGTAGCTTCCATATCTGTATAAACTGAGCCTTCGAAATCGCATTCTTCACAACCTTCACCGTCACAATCTGAACACATTACAGATATTTCTATTGTCTCTACTTCGCTAGATTCTAAGTTTTCTAGTACGTCGATTATGTCGATTTCTAAGGCTTCAACTTCTGATTTTAATACTTGAGATTGACCAAATATTTTTACTGTTGCCCCTCTTAATTCTACTATTTCGTTTCTTATTGCTTTTATTGTATTTTCCATTTTTAATTACCACCTTTTTATTTTTATATTTTTGTTTGCTTTTATTATTGCTTCTCTATCGCTGAGACTTTACTCTTTTATTGTGGTCTACTCTAACAACTATTTAGCATTCAGTGAAGCCAATGTTGTAGGTGACACAATTTGTAGAGTATTAATCTTTACTTTAGATTAGCAAGTTTTAAGCCCACTTCAAAAGTTCCAAATTGATTTTAGAGCTTTTGAAAAAGGTTTAAAACTCTTAATGTCTACATGAACCGCCTCTAACATTCTATTCCGATTTCCACGGAAAACTTGTGTCAATGTTAGCGAGTTCTATTTAGTTTTCAAGGTCGGTATAGTCAATCCTTTAGACCTACACTTTTTTAAGTTTAGTGTGAACTTGTTACCGTAATTTAATTGTAGCTCAGTGGTTTTTAATTGTCAACCACTTTTTTTATTTCTTTTTAAAACTTTTTAAAACTTGGTATATTCTATTATATAGAGTGAGTTATACGGGTCATACTCTATTACCCCGTTAAGCCCAGTCGGTCAATACCATCGCACCGCCTTGACTTAATTTAATTGTAATTGATGTAATTTTATTTGTCAACTACTTTTTAAACTTTTTCAGGAATTTTTTTGCTTACCGTGAGAGTACCGTGTCTTCCATGGTGGACGGCTCACCCCTTAGTTAAGGACTAAATACCTCATCGCTCACTCGATGACCTGATTAAGTTGTTAAGTACATTGTAGCAAACTATTAATTTAATGTCAACTACTTTTTTGATTATTTTTTTTAAGTTGTTTTTTTCTGTTGTTGTCTTGCTTAATTACATTGTATAAAATATTGAAATAAAAGTCAACAATTATTTTTAAATATTTTGGATGAAAAATTAACTTCCTTATATACACGAAAAAATACTTTTAAAAAAGCTAGTCAAAAGATGATATTACAAACTTAAATCTTATTGTTATTGTATGTGATGTGATGGTAAATATTGCAATGTGATATGTAGTGATGTGATGTTTGTGTGATAAATATTAATAATTCTAATTCTAAATTATATCTTCTAAAGTTGAGTTGAGTTACTTCAATATACCTATAAGCTTAAAACACTGTAATCTCTTGACTAATCAAAGAAGCTTCAATCAAATATATTCCTAATCTTAAAAAGTCCTCAAATTGGCTTAAACTGTGTTATATCAATATATACAAATATGAGTGCAACATAATATTATAATTATGTTGCACTCACTATACTCTATAAAGTATAGGGGGATAGTTTCATTGAAGTTCGCCCTTTTTCGACACGATTCGTGGGTTAGTTATCAAAATAACACACCATTCCTACCACCCAATTTTGCCCTTTTGAACTCTCCAATTTGCCCTTTTGAAATCTCATTTTTCTAAATTCAACCCTTTTGGAGTAAAAACCGACTATCGTAATGTCTGTCGTATCAACGTGTTCAGGTACTTAGATATATCAAGAAATACCAATGCAATATCAATATCCATTTTTATAAAATTGCATGAAAAACAACCTATCGTGATTCTATCGCCAATAAGCAAGAAAATGTAGTGTTATATTCATAAATTGCAAAAGGAGGCTAAAATTAAAAAACTCCCTATATGGTCTTATTCGTATTAAAAGACCTGTAGGAAGTTTAGATATAGCCGATAGACTATTTATATTATAAAATTGTTAAAACTAGCTTAGAATCGCCCTCATGGATTCA
>NZ_JBOGCC010000108.1:0-2318 GCF_051656525.1 Clostridium sp.
GCCAGTGGTGATATTAGTCAAGTTGCTCAAATAAAAGCTCTTTGTGGTGATTCTTTAGATATTTATTCAGGTAATGACGATCAAATCGTTCCTATAATGTCTCTTGGTGGAAAAGGAGTTATATCAGTTTTAGCTAACCTAATTCCTAAAGAAGTTCACAATATGACTAAATTTTATTTAGACGGAAAAGTAAATGAAAGCTTAAAATTACAATTAGATAACTTAAATCTTTCAAACTCTCTTTTCCTTGAAACAAATCCTATTCCTGTAAAGACTGCTTTAAATCTTATGGGATATAATGTAGGACCACTTAGACTTCCTTTATATGATATGGATGAAAGTTTAAAAGAACAAATGATACATGAATTAAAAAATTCTAATTTAATTTAAGGAGATTTAAAATGATAAAAATTTTATTAAATGGATGTTCAGGAAAAATGGGTTCTGTTATAAGTAGAATCGCAGAAACTGACTTCGAAAACCTAGAAATAGTAGCTGGGATTGATAGACATGATAATTCATTTAATTATCCTGTTTTTAATTTACCAGAAGATGTTAATATAGAATACGATGTTTTATTAGATTTTTCAAGAGCTGATGCCTTAAAAGGTCTTATATCTCTTACTGAAAAAACTAATAAACCACTTGTTATATGTTCTACTGGATTTACAGAAGAAGATTTAGCATTTATAGATTTAAAAAGCAAAACATTACCACTTTTTAAATCTGCTAATATGTCACTTGGTATAAACCTTATTAATTCATTATTAAAAAAGGTTTCACCTCTTCTTTATGGAGATTATGATATTGAAATTATTGAAAAACATCATAATCAAAAAGTAGATGCACCAAGCGGAACTGCTCTTTTACTAGCTGATACTATAAAAGACTCATTACCTGAAGAAACTCACTATGTTCATGGTAGAGATGGACAAAAGAAAAGAGAAAAATCTGAAATTGGTATTCATGCAGTTCGTGGTGGCGGAATAGTTGGTGATCACGACGTAATTTTCGCTGGTACTGGTGAAGTTATAACCCTTTCACATAATGCAATTTCAAGAGATGTTTTTGCAATTGGCGCTTTAAAAGCTTGTGAATATATGAGTAAAATCACAAAACCTGGCATATACGATATGAACGATGTGATTGGATTATAATACCAAATTCAGTAAGCTATTTGCTACCTCTAATTTTATATAAATAGATAAAAAAGACGTGGCTGTCTCAAAAATAAAATTTGATAGCAAATCTAAGAGAAAAGCCGAATAAAATAACCCAAGTAGAATTTATTTTTTCTACTTGGGTTATTAATTTTAATTAATAACTTGTATAATGTTCGTAAAGTACAAGCTTTTGATGTAAGGACTACTATTTTGAGACAACCCCGTCTAAATTTCTATTCCATTGTTACTTTATCAAAATAAATTTGTCCAAGTACTGATGCATGAACACCTTTAATATTGCTGTTGATTCCATAAGTTTTAGTGTAATCATAGATTGGAATTATTGGCATTTCATCTAAAAGAATTTGCTCTGCTTTTGCCATATATTCAAATCTCTTAGCTGGATCTGATTCTTTTTTAGCTTTTCCTATAAGCTCATCATATTCTTTATTTGCAAAGTGAGCGTCATTATTACCCCAGCTTGATTGATCTCCATCTTTTCCACTAACCCACATATCTAAGAATGTCATTGGATCTACATAATCTGCTGACCAACCATGTCTTGAAATTTGGTATCCACCATTATTTCTTGTATTTAAGAATACTGCCCATTCTTGGTTTGTTAATTTAACATTTACACCAATTTCTTTCCAATTTTGCTCAATAACTTCCATAACTTGCTTGTGAGCACCTTCTGAGTTATACATGATTTCTAAAGTTGGTAATCCCTTACCACCTGGATATCCTGCTTTTTCTAATAGTTTTTTAGCTTCTTCTTTGTTTTTATCGAAAGCTTTTGGATCAAATTTATCTTTCTTAAAGTCTGCTCCCGAAGGATCTTTTATTCCTGCTGGAGTGAAACTTGCTGAAGGAACTTGTCCTGTTTTAGTAACATTAGTTACAATTGTTTCTCTATCAATCGCTAAAGCTAATGCGTTTCTTACATCTTTATTTTGTAGTGCTTTTCTAACTTCTGCATCTAATTTATCAGCATGGTTATTTACATTTACACATAGGAAGTAAGTTCCTAAGTTAGGGAAAGTTTGAGCTAATCCATCAGTTTTTCCTTTATCAACTAAAGCTGGATCTGTTAGACTTATTACATCAAATTCTTTATTTTGTAAACTTGCATATGCTGTATTTTCGTCAGTTACC
>NZ_JBOGCC010000109.1:0-3110 GCF_051656525.1 Clostridium sp.
TTTTGATTATATCATTACAAATTTTATATGTTTTTATATTATTTGTATTTTTTGTATATTTTTTATATAATATCTATAAGATTTAATTTTAGAGGAGACTTTTTATGACAGATACTTTTTTATTAAACGAATATCTACCATTTTTAGATACAGATTTTCATATGCTAATTCAAAACAATAACTATAACTCCATTATGGAAAACATAAAAAAACATCAAGAATTTGAAAAAAATTCTTTAATAGATACAGACTTAAAAAAACACAATCTAATTATTTGGAATGCTTTTCTTTCAAAAGGATTACTTCAAAATACCACAAACAATACTTCCATACTTCTCCTTTATAAAAAAATTTATAAAGATATATTAAACTGTAAAAACCTTAAAGAACTTCATAAATTAGAAATTTCAATCTTTGACTCCTATATTCACAAATCTCTAAATGGACAAGAAAATAAAAGTAACTTCCTAGTAAACAACATGATAAAATACATTCATCTTCATATAGAAGATAACTTTTCCTTAAATCAAATGGCAAAAGACTTCAATCATTCACCTTCATATTTAAGTTCACTCTTTAAAAATATTATGGAAACCTCCATAACAAACTACGTCCACAAAATGAAAATAGAAAGAGCCAAGCTCCTTCTAAAAACAACCTCAAAATCCATACTTGAAATCTCAAACTTACTTTACTACTGTGATACTAGTCACTTCTCAAAAACCTTCAAAAAATTTATAGGACTTTCTCCTATAGAATATAGAAATAAATAAAAGTCGGCATTTCTTGCCGACTTCATTAAATATATACTATTATTTTTTTTTTGAATAACTATTTCTTTAAATACTAACCCATATATGTATTTATCAAATAATAACATCTTTCCTTTGTTAATTCTGCTGTTCTACTTAATGCTACTATTCCGCCTTCACGTCCTCCTGCATAATCATCTATTACTTTTTTGCCTTCTGCATCTCTTTTTTCCAACCATTTTATTTGATTATTTTTTATTTCTTCAAACTTTGCACTACTACAATTTTCTCTTAATGCTTTATAAATTCTATTTAGCTCAGCATCATAAATATCAAAAGATTCTCTAGCTTGTCTCATCATTCCTGGAGTTGTAACTTCAACTTCTCCTTCATATATTTTATTTACTTTACTTTCTGCTAAATTCATTTTCTCTAAATATTCTCCCTTATTCAGTTTTATTGAAGAACTTTTTTGAGTACTAGGTTCTTTATTAACTTTTGGCTCTTCTTTTTTTACTAATTCTTTTTCATTTTCTTTGCTTTCTTCTTTTTTCAAACTATCATTTTTATTTAATTTTTCATTATCTTTATTCTCATCTTTAGCTAAATCTTTATCACTATTCCCCTTATTTTCACTTTGTTTATTACTTCCTAAGTCTTCATCACTAGTCTCTTCTATATTATCTTTTCTATTACTTTCTACTATTTTATCTTGCTTTTCCTCTTTCTTACTTCCATTTGCAAGTACTGCTCCAAAGCCTATTGATGTTGCTATAACACATGCCCCTGCTATAATTTTAATTATACTTTGTTTCTTCATTTGAAATCTCCCTTTTTAAATATACTTTTACAATATAATTATTACATATCATAAATATTTTTTAAATATAGAATAACTATATTTATCCTTTTATTTTATTATCAATTCCTTACAAACACCCATGTTATACCATTCGCAATCTTTACAAATATCATCAAAAACTTCTTTTGTTATTATCCTTTTTATATCCTCTATAATTTCTTTATAAAAATATTCTTTTTCCTCTAAATTAAAATAGCTTAATACTTTTTCATCCATTATTTTAACTTTATTTTCTGTAATACATTTCTCTTCTTTCTTATTTGGACAAGATTCACAAATACTATCTACTTTTATTTTTAATCTTATTTTTGCATCTTCAGTTTTCAAATATTTTATTTTCCTATTCATATTTTCTATAAATTCTTTATTATATCCTTTTCCTATATAAGCCATTGTACATAACAAATGATGTGGTCTCATTTTTTTATCTCCTATCTTTATAATTCTAATAATTTTATTCCGTTTCTTTATAATTTTTAGATAACAAATATAGTACTATAATTACTATCACCAATATAATCATTGAAAAATATGGTAACATGCTTTGCCTCTGTGTTGTACTAACTATATTGGTATTATTCATTGATTGTTGAATCAATCCCAAATTTAATATTCCTAATACTATACATACAAATAATGCTTTTCTTATAATGTTTAGCTTGTTATCAAACCCCTTTAACTCTTTTTTATAACTAATAATCGCATAAAAAATACATTTATTGAAGGATTCCGTTACTTCTGTAACTTCTTTCACCTTAACTTTTTCACTATACTCATTCTCCATTTCTTTTATAGTATAATAATAAACTGGTATAAGAGACTTTCCTCTTGTATCAGACTGTGGTTTTATAAACCCCTCATTTACTATTTTAGCTATAAATTTATCAAAATCTATTCCCATATAATTAGCTAAACTTTCCAAAGAATCCACATTATTTTTTTGTAATTCTTTCTTTGAAAAATTTAACCTCGTATTACACAAATCTTTATTTAAGCTTTCAGCACTTATACTAAATTCACTAATTATATTTTCTCCCCATACTAATTTATATTTTTCTTCATTTCTAATATTATACTGTTCAATCAAGTACTTACAGTAATTATCAAATTTTAATTTCACTTGTATCTATTCCCCCTAATTTCCTAGCTATTAAATTTTCATTATTTCTCCTTGAAAATTCTCTACTTTCTTGTAATGTATACTATCAATCTCATATCTTTTATCCTTTTTACCATAATATCACTCTTTTCTCTTCAATGGTAAGATTTCTACTTTTTCTTTAAGTACAACTTCTTCTCATATATTTCCTGTTTCATTTTTTCTTATATTGTTATAATAGTCTTAAGTGGCTTAGACCACTTGATATTTAAAGGAGTGTGATTCTATGTCTCATAAATTTGATGTGAAAAAATTAGATAAATTAAATAATCCTAAAAGGTTGGACACTTTAAATTTAGATCTTTTATTAAGAGAGTTAAATTTAGATTCTAATAGT
>NZ_JBOGCC010000110.1:0-15494 GCF_051656525.1 Clostridium sp.
TTACCTTTTATCCTAAAAAGACATAATGCTTATATATTTAAGGAGGAAATTGAATAATGATTACAGCAAAGTTAGTTAAAGAATTAAGAGAAAAAACTGGTGCAGGGATGATGGACTGTAAAAAAGCTTTAACAGAAACAGTTGGAGATTTAGAAAAGGCTGTTGAAGTTTTAAGAGAAAAAGGATTAGCTGCTGCTGCTAAAAAAGCAGGAAGAGTTGCTGCTGAAGGTATAGTTAAAACTTACGTATCAGAAGATAATAAAGTTGCTTCTATGGTAGAAGTAAACTGTGAAACAGATTTCGTTGCAGCTAACGAAGAGTTTGTAGCATTTGCTACAGAATTAGCTAAATTAGCAGCTAACTCAAACGTTCAAACTGTTGAAGAGTTAGTAAATGAAAAAATGGGAGATAAAACTGTTTCTGAAACACTTACAGCATTAGTTGCTAAATTAGGTGAAAACATGACAGTTAGAAGATTCGAAAGAATGTCAATCGAAAAAGGAGCTATTCAAAGCTACATCCACGGTGGTGGAAGAATTGGAGTTTTAGTAGAAATCGCTTGTGAAGCTAACAGTCCAGTAGTTACTGAAGTAGCTAGAGAAGTTTGTATGCAAGTTGCAGCTGCTAACCCATTATTCTTAAACAGAGATGGTGTTGATACAGAATCTTTAGAAAAAGAAAAAGAAATCTATAGAGTTCAAGCTTTAAATGAAGGAAAGCCAGAAAAAATCGTTGAAAAAATGGTTACTGGAAGAATTCAAAAGTACTACAAAGAAGTATGTCTTGTAGACCAAGTTTGGGTTAAAGATGGAGATAAAACAATAACTAAATTATTAGAAGAAAAATCAAAAGAAGTAGGTTCTCCAATGACAATAAGCAAGTTTGCTAGATTCGAAAGAGGAGAAGGAATCGAAAAAGTAGAAGAGGATTTTGCTGCAGAAGTTGCAAAACAAATGGGTAAATAATTCTACTTTCTGAGGAGAGAACACTTTGTGTTCTCTTTTTTTGAAAAATTAAATAAAATATAAAAAGTTGAAATTTTGGAGGGATTTGAAAATGGCTGATTGTAAATACAAGAGAGTAATGCTTAAGCTTTCAGGAGAAGCATTAGCAGGAAATAATGGATTTGGGATAGATTTTACTATGGCAACAAGAATTGCTGAGGAAATAAAGATTTTAGTAGAGCAAGGTGTTGAAGTTGGAGCTGTTGTTGGTGGTGGAAACATCTGGAGAGGTAGAAGCGGAGAAGGTATGGATAGAACAACTGCTGACTACATGGGAATGATGGCTACTTGTATAAATGCTTTAGCACTTCAAGATTCATTAGAACAATTAGGAGTAAATACAAGAGTTCAAACTGCTATAGAAATGAAAGAGATAGCTGAGCCTTTTATTAGAAGAAGAGCTATGAGACACTTAGAAAAAGGAAGAGTGGTTATATTTGCAGCAGGAACTGGAAATCCTTATTTTACAACTGATACAACTGCTGCATTAAGAGCAGCTGAAATTGAGGCTGATGCTATACTTTTAGCTAAAAATGTTGACGGAGTTTACGATAAAGATCCAAACAAGTTTGACGATGCAGTAAAATATGATAAACTATCTTATATAGAGGTTTTAGAAAGAGGACTTCAAGTTATGGATTCAACAGCTATATCTCTATGTATGGATAATGAAATTCCAATATTAGTTTTTGGTTTAGATGAACCAGGAAATATACAAAAAGCTATTACAGGTCAAGAAATAGGAACTATAGTTTCAAAATAAGGAGGATATATATGGTTAAGAGCATTATAAAAAATTCAGAAGAAAAAATGCAAAAAACTATCAGTGTTTTAAAAACTGATTTATCAACAATGAAAGCAGGAAGAGCAAACCCAACTATGCTTGATAGAGTTCAAGTAGAGTATTATGGAAGTATGTGTCCACTTTCGCAAGTTGCAAATATTTCAGCACCAGAGCCTAGAGTATTACAAATATCACCTTGGGAAGCATCTTTATTAAAAGATATAGAAAAGGCAATATTAGTATCTGATTTAGGATTAAACCCTTCAAATGATGGAAGCATAATAAGACTTATAATTCCTGAATTAACAGAAGAAACAAGAAAAACTCTTGTTAAAAATGTTAAAAAAGTAGGAGAAGATTCAAAGGTTGCATTAAGATCTATAAGAAGAGATGCAAATGATAAGATTAAAGCCCTTAAAAAAGATGGGGAATTAACTGATGATGAAGTTAAAAAAGCAGAAGGTGATGTTCAAAAAATCACTGATAAGTTTTCAAAAGAAATAGATGGTTTAGTAGATGCTAAAGAAAAAGAAGTTATGTCAATTTAATTAAAAAACCTGCTTTTGCAGGTTTTTTAAATAATTATATGGGGAGATTTTGATATGATAAAGTTCTTTAAAGGTGAAAAAGTAAAAGGAACAGAAGAAGATATAAGTATTGATATGGAAAATATACCACAGCATATTGCTATAATAATGGATGGGAATGGAAGATGGGCAAAAAAAAGAAAGCTTCCAAGAACTATGGGGCATAAAGCTGGTGTAGAAACAATAAGAAGAATATTAAAAGAAGCAGATAGATTAGGCATAAGGTATATGACTCTTTATGCTTTTTCAACTGAAAATTGGAAAAGACCTAAAGAGGAAGTTGGAGCTTTAATGAAGCTTTTAGTTCAATATTTAAGACAAGAGATAAATGAACTACATAAAAAGGGTGTTAAAATAAATGTTTTAGGTGATATAAGTATGTTACCTAAAGAGTGTGTAGAGGAAATAGAAAAGTCTATAGAGAGAACAAAAGATAATACAGGTATAACTATGAATATAGCCCTTAATTATGGCGGTAGAAATGAAATAATTAGAGGGATTAAAGAGATAGCTAAAGAAATACAAGATGGAAAAATAGAAGTTTCAGATATAAATGAAGATATGTTTGAAAATTATTTATATACAAAAGGAGTTCCAG
This sequence comes from Clostridium sp., assembly GCF_051656525.1. GTDB lineage: Bacteria > Bacillota > Clostridia > Clostridiales > Clostridiaceae > Clostridium. The sequence continues at coordinate 2,974 of NZ_JBOGCC010000110.1, forward strand.
ATCCTGATATTATTATTAGACCATCAGGGGAACAAAGATTAAGTAATTTCTTATTATGGCAATGTGCTTATTCAGAGTTTTGGTACTCAAATATATGTTGGCCAGATTTTAAAGAAAAAGACCTTCACCAAGCAATATATGACTTCCAAAGACGTGATAGAAGGTTTGGGGGAATAAAAAAATAAAAGAGGTGATTTTTTAGTGAAATCAGATAATAGATATTTAGGAGCTCTGATTATAGCACCATTTATTATATTTATATTTTTAGGTGGAATATATTTAGAGGGATTAACTGTAGCATTATCATTAATTGGATTACATGAATTTTATAATGCCTTAAAGGCGAAAAATTTCAAACCTTTTCCAATTGCAGGATATCTTTTAGTTGTTATTTATTATTTAACTAATAATGACTTGTCAGTTACTATGTATGCATTAATTTTTATAACATTTATTTTATTAATGTTACCAGTAATAAATTTAAAATATACATTTATAGATGTAGGAATCACTATTTTAGGATTCCTTTATGTAGGAATATTGTTCTCTTTTATTTATTTAGTTAGTACAAAAAATGGAGGAGAATTCTTAGTATGGCTTATATTTATAGGTTCATGGGTAACTGATACCGCAGCATATTATTCTGGAAAGTTATTTGGAAAACATAAACTTTGTCCAAAGGTTAGTCCAAAGAAAACAATTGAAGGGTCAATTGGAGGAGCTATTGGAGCTACAATTGGATGTGGTTTATTTGGAGTAATATTATTCTTTGGTTTTAATATTTATATAATGCCACTTTATAATTTCTTTATTATAGGAGCTTTATGTGGAGTATTTAGCCAATTTGGAGATTTGGTTGCATCATCTGTAAAAAGATATGTAGGTATAAAAGATTATAGTAAGCTTATACCAGGACATGGTGGAATACTAGATAGATTTGATAGTATTTTGTTCTCAGGATTAATAGTATTTTATTATTTAACATTTATAGTTAGATAGATTTAAAGTCTTTGAAGATTACTTCTTCATAAGGCTTTTTTTTTTGCATATAAATACTTATGTGGAGGGAAAGATTATGAGAACTTTAAATTTAGAAAAAATAAAAGAAATTTTTATTTGGGGGATTGGAATAGTAATTTTTATTTTTTTAGTAGAAAAATATTTTAAACCATTTATATGGATTTTAATATTATATTTTTTAGGAAATCCCATAAATAAATTTTTAAGAGAAAAAATAAGATATAAAGGACTTAGTGCAGGAATAACAATTTTGTTTTTGAATGCTATAGTTATAATTACTATACTTTATTTATGGAATGCATTATATAGTGAAATAAGTGAAATTATAAGAAATAATGTAATGGAGATAAAAGAAATATTAATGAAGGGTGAGAAGTTTATAGAAGGTATTATAGGAGAAATAAATATAATAAAAAGTATAGGAAATATAATGAATTTTGATTATATTAAGATTGGAGCAGAAACAACTGGTGATAATATTATAGCTTACTTCATAGGAAATGCATGTACATTTTTTGCTTTAGCAGATAAAGAGAAAATAAAAAGAAAAATAAAGGAATTGATTCCAAATAAAATAAATAAGCGTATTTTAAGAATAATGATAAATTTAAAAAATGTTTTAAAGATACAATTTGTATTATTAATGATTTCCACAACAATAATTATTATAGGTTTTAAAGTACTTAGAATAGAAAATTCAGTATTAATAGGTATAGTATGCGGTATTTTAGATATTTTACCTTATGTTGGAACTATAATTGTATTTATACCAATAATAATATACAATATTATTGTAAAAAAGTATTTAATATCATTTGGATTAGTATGTCTTTATTTACTTATACAAATTATAAGAGAGATATTAGAGGCAAAGTTGGTTAGCAATAAGTTTAATATACATCCATTATTATCATTTTTATCTATTTATATAGGGGTGAAAATTTTTGGATTTATTGGAATATTTATAGGGCCAATATTTTGTATGACATTATTAGATATAATAAATGAAAATTAGAAAGCCTGGAGGAAAATAGATGAAGAACATATCAATATTAGGGGTTACAGGGTCTATAGGGATGCAAACCCTAGATGTAATAAGAAAAAGTTCAGATATAAGGGTTATAGGTATAACTGCGAATACATCTGTAGAAAAAATGAAAGAAATAATAGACGAATTTAAACCTAAATATGTGGGAATGATGGATTTAAATTCTTCAAAGGAATTACTTAAATATACTAAAGAAAAATCATTAGATATTGAAGTGGGATGTGGAATTGAAAGCCTCATACAGATTGCTACACTAAAAGAAGTTGATACTGTAGTAACATCAGTAGTTGGAATGATAGGGCTTAGACCAACGATAGAAGCTATAAGAGCTAAGAAAGATATTGCACTTGCTAATAAAGAAACCCTTGTAGTAGCAGGAGAAATTGTTATGAAAGAAGCAAAAGAAAATGGAGTGAAAATACTTCCAGTAGATTCTGAGCATAGTGCAATTTTCCAAGCACTTAGAGGAAATAAGGAAAATGAAATAAAAAATATTTTATTAACAGCATCTGGTGGTCCTTTTAGAGGAAGAAAATTAGAAGAATTGAAGAAGGTTAGATTAAAAGATGCTTTAAATCATCCAAACTGGAGTATGGGAAGAAAGATAACAATTGATTCTGCAACTCTTATGAATAAGGGACTAGAAGTTATAGAAGCTCATTTTTTGTTTAATTGTGATTATGATAATATAAAGGTTGTAGTACATCCTCAAAGTATGATACATTCAATGATAGAATATAAGGATAATAGTGTAATAGCACAAATAGGATCTCCTGATATGAGATTACCTATACAATATGCACTTAACTATCCAGAGAGGAAAGAGGAGATTGCAAAAGCTATAGATTTTTATGAGATGTGTAGTTTAACATTTGAGAAGCCAGATATGGATACTTTTAAATGTCTAAAATTAGCTTTTGAAGCAGGAAAAAGAGGGGGGCTTATGCCAACCATTTTAAATGGAGCTAATGAAGAAGCTGTGTCATTATTCTTAGAAGAAAAAATTAAGTTTTTAGAGATAGGAGACATTATAGAGAAGGCTATAGAAACTTATAAAGAAAGAATAGATGACGATTTAACTGTTGAAAATATTATAAACTTAGATAGAGAAGTAAAAGAGTATGTAAGAAATAGTTTTTAGGAGGAAGAGGGTTTGTATATAATTTATGCGATACTAGCTTTTAGTTCATTAATAATAGTTCATGAGCTAGGACACTTTATATTAGCTAAGATAAATAGGGTAAAAGTAATTGAATTTTCAATTGGAATGGGGCCAAAGCTATTTACAATAAATAAGAATGATACTAAATATTCATTAGGGATACTGCCAATTGGAGGATATGTTCAAATGGCAGGTGAAATTGGTGATGAAGAAGAGGGGGAAACTGATTTAGAGGGAACTTTAAATAGTAAAAGACCAATTCAAAAGATATTAGTAATAGTGGCAGGAGTGTTTATGAATGTAATGCTATCTATAATAATATTTGGAGCTATAGGAAGTCATTTTGGATATGCAGTACCAACAATAGGGGAAGTAGCAAAAGGAAGTCCAGCTATGGAAGCTGGAATAAAACCTGGAGATGTTATAAAGAAAATTAATGGTGGAAATGTTATTGCAACTACCGATATAACAGCAGAAGTTGGAATGTCTAATGGAAAAGATGTAAATCTTTTAATAGATAGAGATGGAAAAGATTTAAATGTAAATTTAAAGCCAAAAGAAATAGAGGGAGCTTATTTAATAGGTGTAGGGTTTAAGGATATAAAAAATCCAACGCTTACAGAAAGTTTTAAGCATGGAGTTATAGAAAGTGTAAGTGTTATAAAGCAAACTTATAGAAGTCTTAAAATGCTTGTAACAGGGCAGGGGTCTGTTACGAAGGATGTAGGTGGACCTGTTACTATAATAAAAATGACAGGAGAAGCTGCAAAAATGGGGATATGGCCACTTCTAAATTTAACAGCATTTTTAAGTATAAACTTAGCTGTAATAAATGCATTGCCACTTCCAGCTTTAGATGGTGGAAGATGTCTTATCTATTTATTTGAAATGATAACAAGAATAAAAGTTCCAACGAAAGTTGAAAATGTAATAAATGCTATAGGATTTATTATGCTTATGGTTATAATGGTTTTAGTAACAATTAAAGATATAATATTCCCTATAGGACTATAAGGAGAAAACAATGGAAAGAAGAAAAACAAAAGTAGTAAAAATAGGTGAATTAAAAATTGGAGGAGATAATCCAGTAGTAATTCAGTCAATGACAAATACAGATACTAGAGATGTACAGAAAACGCTAGAACAAATAAACAAATTAGTAAATGAAGGATGTCAAATGGTAAGATGTGCAGTTCCAGATATGAAGGCTGCAGAGGCTATTAAAGAGATAGTTTTAAAATCACCAGTACCCATAGTTGCCGATATACACTTTGATTATAGACTAGCACTTAAAGTAATAGAAAATGGAATTTCTAAATTAAGAATAAATCCAGGTAATATTGGAAGTATAGATAGAGTTAAAGAAGTAGTAACTAAAGCAAAAGAGAAAAATATTCCAATAAGAATAGGAGTGAATTCAGGGTCTTTAGAAAAAGATATTTTAGAAAGAGATGGTAAACCTACTGCTAAAGGACTAGTGGAAAGTGCACTAAGACATGTTAAAATATTAGAGGACTTAGAATTTTATGATATAATTATTTCAATAAAATCATCAGATGTAAGAATGATGATAGAAGCTTATAGACTTATGAGTGAAAAGGTTGATTATCCTCTTCATTTAGGAGTAACAGAATCAGGAACTAAATTTAAAGGAACAATAAAATCAAGTGTTGGAATAGGAACACTTTTAGCAGAAGGTATCGGAGATACTATAAGAGTTTCTCTAACATCAGATCCTTTAGATGAAATTGAAGTTGCAAAAGAATTACTTCAAGCTTTAGGGCTTTATGAAAATGGAATTCAATTTATTTCATGCCCTACATGTGGAAGAACAGAAATAAAACTTATTGAAATTGCAGAAGAAGTTGAAAGAAGACTTAAGGGTTCTAAAAAGAAGATAAAGGTTGCTGTAATGGGTTGTGTTGTAAATGGGCCTGGAGAAGCTAGAGAAGCAGATATTGGAATTGCTGGTGGAAAAGGTGTTGGAATAATCTTTAGAAAAGGCGAAATAATTAAAAAAGTAAAAGAAGAAGAATTAGTAGAAGAATTATTGAAAGAAATAGAATCTCTATAAGAAGGAGGTCCTCAAAATTATTTTTGAGGACTCTAATTTTTAAGAGGAGGGGAAAGCATGGGAGAAGACTTTATTAAAGTTTTAAATAAAGAAATAAATAAAAATGAAACTTTAGAAGATAAGGAATTATCTTTAAAAAGATTTCAATTTTTTAAGAAGAGTAATGTTCTTAAAGTAATATTAAAAACAAAGGTATCACTAACAGAAGATGAAGAAAATTACATAGTAAAGCTTATAGAAAGTAGAATAGGAAAGAATTTTAAGATTGAACTTCAAATTTTTAAAGATGTAGAAGGAATGCCTCTAGAAAATATAGTAAAAGAGCATTGGATGGATATAGTTATGGAAATAGGTAAAAAGGTTCCATTAGCTACAGCTATGCTTTATTCTAAAAATAGAAGAGTAGAGGATAAAAAAGTTATTATAGAGTATGGTTGTGAAATGATTGTAGACCATGCTAAAAGAAAAAATGTAGGAAAAGAAATAACAAGAAAGATAAATGATATTTTTGGAGTAAATCCATTAGTTGAAATAATTTATAATGAAAAGTTAGAAGATAAGGGTTATGAAGAAGCTAAACAAGAAGAATACTTAAAAATAATGAAAGATGCAGTTAAAAATAGAGAATTAAGTCATTCAAATGGAGAGCAAAGAGAGGCTAAAAAAGAAGAAAAACCTAAACAAAAGAGCACATATAATAAGGAAAATTATAGACGTGAACCTAAAGATGAAAATACTATTTTAGGAAGAGGCATAAAAGATGAGCCTATAACTATTGATGAAATAGATGAAACATCGGGATATGTTGCGATAATTGGAGAAATATTTAAAACTGAAACTATTGAAACAAGAACAGGAAAAACAATTCTAACTTTCTATATAACTGACTATACAAGTTCTATAACTGTAAAATGCTTCTTAAAGGAAAAAGAGAAAGAGGAAGTTTTAGATAATGTTAAAAAAGGACTTTACTGTAAAGTTCGTGGAGAAGCTGTTTATGACACATATGCTAGAGAAGTAGTTATAATGGGTCGTGATATAGTAAGGATGAAAAAGATAGAAAGAATGGATGGAGCATCTGAAAAGAGAGTAGAACTTCATCTTCATACAGCTATGAGTACAATGGATGGAATGACATCTGTTGGAAAACTTGTAGAAAGAGCTGCTAAATGGGGACATAAAGCAATTGCAATAACAGACCATGGAGGAGTTCAATCATTTCCAGATGCACAAAGTGCTGCAAAGAAAAATAAAATAAAAGTTCTCTATGGAGTAGAAGGATATTTAGTTGATGATGGAGTACCAGTAGTGTTAGATGAAAGAGGTCAAGATTTAAACAGTGAATATGTAATATTTGACTTAGAGACAACAGGATTTTCACCTAAGAATGATAAAATTATTGAAATTGGTGCAGTAAAAATTAAAAATGGAAAAATAATTGATAGATTTAGTGAGTTTGTATATCCAGAAAGAAATATACCGTATAAAATAACAGAACTTACAGGAATAACTGATACTATGGTTGAAGGAGCAAAAACTATAGAAGAAATTCTTCCAGATTTTTTAGAATTTTGTAAAGGAAATGTATTAGTTGCACATAATGCAGCATTTGATACATCTTTTATAAAGCATAATTGTAGATTACAAAACTTAAAATATGATTTTACTGTATTAGATACAGTTCCACTCTCTAGATTTTTATATCCAGAACTTAAGAAAGTAAAATTAAATATTGTAGCTAAACATTTAGGAATATCTTTAGAAAATCACCATAGAGCAGTAGATGATGCAAAAGCTACTTGTGATATACTTCTAATTTGCTTTAAGAAGATGGAAGAGGAGTTAGAAATAACAACATTGAAAGAATTAAATGAGAAATTTTTAGAAAAATTTGATGTTAAAAAGCAACCTACTTCACATATAATAATACTTGCAAAAAATCAAAAAGGAATAAAAGATTTATATAAATTAGTATCAGAAGCTCATGTTGATAATTTCTTTAGAAGTGCTAGAACTAAAAAAAGTAAATTAGAAAGTATGAGAGATGGACTTATAATAGGTTCAGCTTGTGAAGCGGGAGAAGTATATAAGGCTGTTTTATCAGGAAAAAGTGATGAAGAACTTGAAAAAATAGCAGAGTTTTATGATTATTTAGAAATTCAACCACTTGGAAATAATAAATTCCTTATAGATAAAGGGAATGTTAAAGATGAAGAAGAATTAAGAGAGATAAACAAAAAAATATATAATCTAGGAAAAAAATTGGGAAAAAGAGTAGTAGCAACAGGAGATGTACATTTCTTAGAACCACACGATAGTGATTTTAGAAAAATAATAATGGCTGGAAAAGGATTTAAAGATGCTGATGATCAGCCACCTTTATATTATAAAACAACAGATGAAATGTTAAGAGAATTTAGATACTTAGGAATTGATGAAGCAAAAGAAGTTGTAATAACAGCACCTAATGAAATAGCAGATGAAGTAGAAGAGGTTAAACCTATTCCAGATGAAACTTACCCACCTAAAATAGAAGGTGCAGAAGAAGAAATAAAAGATATGGTGTTAACAAAGGTTCATAACATATATGGAGATGATTTACCAGAAGTTATACAAAAAAGATTGGATAAAGAGTTAAATTCAATTATAAACAATGGATATGCAGTTCTTTATCTTATTGCACAAAAATTAGTTGCAAAATCTTTAAAAGATGGATATCTAGTTGGTTCAAGGGGATCGGTTGGATCATCATTTGTAGCAACAATGTCAGATATAACAGAAGTTAATGGACTTCCACCTCATTATGTATGCCCTAATTGTAAAAAATCTGAATTTTTCTTAGATGGTTCAATAAGTTCAGGGGCAGACTTAGAAGACAAAAATTGTCCAGAGTGTGGAACTACTTATATAAAGGATGGGCATGATATACCTTTTGAAACTTTCCTTGGATTTGAGGGAGATAAAGAGCCGGATATTGACCTTAACTTCTCAGGAGATAATCAAGCTGATATCCATAGATATACAGAAGTTTTATTTGGAAAAGGATTTGTATTTAAAGCAGGAACAATAGGGACAGTTGCAGAGAAAACTGCTTATGGATATGTAAGAAAATATTTAGATGAAAGAGGAATAAGGACATCTAATGCGGAGATTGAAAGACTTACTCTTGGATGTACAGGGATAAAGAGAACGACAGGACAACATCCAGGAGGAATTATGGTTGTGCCTAGTGATAATGAAATATTTAACTTTACACCAATACAATATCCAGCAGATGATAATTCAGCAGATTTTATAACTACTCATTTTGATTACCACTCAATTAGTGGTAGACTTTTAAAGCTTGATATACTAGGACATGATGATCCTACTGTGTTAAGAATGCTTCAAGATTTAACAGGTCTTGATCCTAAAACTATTCCTTTAAATGATAAAAGAGTAATTAGTCTTTTTACAAGTGGAAAAGGAATTGGAATAGAGAGAGAAAAAATAGGTAGTGAAATATTTGGTGAAGTTGGAAGTTATGGACTTCCTGAGTTTGGAACTAAATTTGTTAGACAAATGCTTATAGATACACAGCCTAAAACTTTTGCAGATTTAGTTAGAATATCAGGTCTTTCACATGGGACTGACGTTTGGCTTAATAATGCTCAATATTTTATAAAAGAAGGATATACAACATTAAAAGACTGTATATCAACAAGAGATGACATTATGGTTTACTTAATGTATAGAGGATTACCACCTAAAACTGCCTTTACAATAATGGAAAAAGTAAGAAAAGGTAAAGGCTTAAGTGAAGATGACGAAACTTTAATGAAAGAAAATGATGTGCCAGAGTGGTATATTGAATCTTGTAAAAGAATTAAATATATGTTTCCAAAAGGGCATGCAGTGGCATATGTTATGATGGCAGTTAGAATAGCTTACTATAAAGTATACTATCCAGAAGCTTATTACGCTACATTCTTTACAGTTAGAGCAGATGAATTTGATGCAGAACTTATATCAAAAGGGGAGAGTGCTATAGTTGCAAAACTTGAAGAGTTATATGCTCTTGGAAATGCCGCAACTGTGAAAGATAAAGGAATGATAACATCACTTGAACTTTGTTATGAAATGAGTAAAAGAGGACTTAAATTCTTAAAGGTAGATCTTTATAAATCAGAAGCAGTTAAATTTATAATTGAAGAAGAAGGAGTTATAAGACCACCTATAAGTGCACTTCAAGGAGTTGGAGCAAATGCAGCAGAAGCTATAGTTGAAGCTAGAAAAGATGGAGAATTTATATCGAAAGAAGATTTAAGGCTTAGAGCTAAAATAACAAAAACTAATATAGAAACTTTATCAAATCATGGATGCTTAGAAGGAGTACCAGAGACAAATCAGCTTTCGCTCTTTTAATGAATTAAGAGTATTAACTGTTAGATAAAAATAATTTATATATTAGGAAAAATATAAAAAGAGGAGCTATCATTAAAGGGCTGATAAAAAATTAAAACTTGAATTAAATGAGAGAGTATGGTATCATTATAAAGAAAAGATTATTGCACGGAAGTATGAAAGGAGTGGGAGAGTATTTATCCCGCTCTTTCTATTTAATAAACGCAACTTGTTTTAGTTGCGTTTTTAATTAAAAAAGTACTTTTAGGGAATAATAATAAAAATTGAATATTTAAAAGGAGGTTAACATATGAAAAAAGATGCTTTAATGGAAAAATTAGAAGAGTTATTTTTACCGGTTACAAATGAATTAGGATATGAATTATATCATGTAGAATTTGTTCGTGAAGATGGGGAAAACTATTTAAGAGTTTATATTGATAGCGAAAAGGGAATAAAGTTAACTGATTGTGAAGCTGTTTCGAGACAAATAAGTGATGTTTTAGATACTGAAGATCCTATTGATAAATCATACTATTTAGAAGTATCATCACCAGGGATTGATAGAGGCTTATTTAAAGAGGAACATTTTAAAAATGCTTTAGGTAAAAAAGTATTTGTTAAATTTACAAGTGCAATAGATGGAAAAAAACATATCACAGGAATTTTAAGAAAAGTAAATGAAAGTGATATAATTATAGATGGGGATGTTACTATAAATATTCCAACAGAAAAAATAAAATCAGCGAACATACAAGGGGAGCTATAAGAGGAGGAAACTAAGATGAATGAAGAGTTTATAGTAGCTCTTGAAGAGATAACTAAACAAAAAGGAATAAGTAAGGATTTATTATTTGCAACTATTGAAGATGCAATGGTATCAGCTTATAAGAAAAACTATTCAAACCAATATACAAATGCTCAAAATGTTAAGGTTAGAATAAATAAAGATAATGGTGAAATAAAAGTATTTGCACAAAAGGTTGTTGTTGATGAGATATTTGATGATGTAACAGAAATTAGCCTTGAAGAAGCAAAAGAAATAAATCCAAGATTTGAAGTAGATGATATTGTTGAGATTGAAGTTACTCCAAAGAATTTTGGTAGAGTTGCAGCACAACATGCAAAACAAATGGTAACTCAAAGAATAAAAGAATCAGAAAGAAGTATTATATTCCAAGAATATAAAGAACTTGAATTTGATATAATCACAGGAACTATAATAAGAAAAGATAAAGGTTTAGTTTTTGTAAACCTTGGTAAAATTGAAGGTGTTATAGGACCAAATGAACAAATGAAAGGTGAGGAATATAAATTTAACGAAAAGTTAAAACTATATATAGTTGAAGTTAAATCAACTCCAAAAGGACCTCAAGTTCACGTTTCAAGAACACATCCGGGATTAGTTAAGAGACTATTTGAATTAGAAGTTCCAGAAATACAAGAAGGTATAGTAGAAATTAAAAGTATTTCAAGAGAAGCGGGTTCAAGAAGTAAAATAGCAGTATTCTCAAATGATGAAGAGATAGATCCAATGGGAGCATGTGTGGGACCAAAAGGAATCAGAGTTCAAGCAGTTGTAAATGAACTTAAAAATGAAAAGATTGATATAATTAAATGGAGCAAAGATCCAGCAGAGTTTATATCAAATTCATTAAGTCCTGCAAAAGTTATAAGTGTAGTAGCTAACGAAGAAACTAAGTCAGCAGAAGTAGTTGTTGATGATAATCAACTTTCTTTAGCAATTGGTAAAGAAGGGCAAAATGTTAGACTTGCAGCTAAATTAACTAATTGGAAAATAGATATAAAAAGCAAAAGTCAAAGTGAAGTTGAGGCTGAAGAAAAAGAAATTGCTGAAGAAATCGAAGAAGAAGTTGTAAATGAAATAATAGATGAAATCTTAGAGATTGAAGAGTAATTAAAGTGAGGTGTGATTTTTATGAAAATTAAAAAGATACCTTTGAGAATGTGCACAGGATGCTCAGAAATGAAACCTAAAAAAGAACTTATACGAGTTGTAAAATCTAAAGAGGGTGAAGTTTCAATTGATCTTGTAGGGAAAAAACCTGGAAGAGGAGCATATGTATGCAAATCAGAAGACTGCTTAAATAAGGCTTATAAGACAAAGAGATTAAGTAGAAATTTAGATGTTCAAATTGGTGAAGAGATTTATAATAGACTAAGGGAAGAAATGAATCATGAATAAGTTTTTCAATTTTTTAGGTCTTGTAAAGAGATCAGGTAATTTAATAGAAGGTTATAGTAAATGTGATGAACAAAGAAACAGAGCAAGACTAAAGCTTTTTATAATTTCAAAAGATGCATCAGAATCATCTAAGAAAAAGTTTTTAAAGCATTGCGAAGAAAAGAACATACCGTATATTGAAGATTTTAATAAAGAAGAATTAGGAGCTTCTATAGGTAAAGAAGAGATAAAAATATTAGCTATAAAAGATAAAAATATGGCAAATAAATTATTAAGTCTTTACAAGGAGGATCCGAAAATGTAAAAATTTAACCGGGGGTGACTGTATGTCAAAAATTAAGGTATATGAATTAGCAAAGGAACTTGGCGTAAGTTCAGTTGACTTAATTGAATTATTAAAAAAAGAATTTAACGTTGTGGCGAAAAACCATATGAGTATCATTGAAGAAGAAGATGCAGAGCTTATAAAAGAGCTTGTAGCTGAAGGTGGAGAAGACATCATTAAGAAAACTTTAGTAGATGAATACGAAGATATATTAGCTGAGGAAGTTAATAAAGGAAATAGAAAGAAAAAGAAAACTAGAAAGCAAATGGAAGCAGAAGCTGCGGCTTTAGCTGCTGCAAATAG
>NZ_JBOGCC010000111.1:0-14639 GCF_051656525.1 Clostridium sp.
TTAAATCTTTATATCATTAATATATTCTAATCACAAAATTATTGTTACAAACTACTTTCCTAAAGTTCTTATCCATTTATTTGCTATATTTTCTTCATGCTTCTTGAACTTTTCATATTTTTTATAACTTCTCATGGCATGTTTAATTTCTTTATCTAATTCTTTTATATCCATGTGCTCTAAAACTTTTTCATTAGAATATACTTCTTTTATCGCTTCTTTTGAAGCTCTCTCTTCTTTAATATCATTTAAATTATTTAATAATCTTTTAAATAAATCTTTTTTACTAGAGATTTCCTTATCTGTTCCTTCATTTGCTATTGCTAAAAGAGTCTCTAATCTTTTTTTAGTATGTTTAAAAGTTATATCTTTAAGACTATCTTCAATTCCATACTCTTTTAAATATTTGTGAAAATCTTCTAAATTGTCTTCACCTTCAAATATTTTTTCTACTTCTACTTTTGTTAACTCTTCCATCTTTTTCACCTCTAATTAAATTTAATGTTTTTTACGATTAAATTTATTTCCTTCTTCTTTATGTTCTTCTTTTTGTTCTTCCTTTCTCATTTCATTTATTTGCACTTTTTTTGTGTGTACAATATCTTCTTTAAATCTTCTATTTTCTAAATCACTCATTTTATCCACCTCTTTAAATTTTTTCCAAAAGAATTTTCAAAAAAAAACTAATAACACTACACTTATATCTTTGATATATTTACATATATTTTTAGAATTTTAGTAGAAGTCATTAGCATACAGCATTTAAAGGTTAACCTCATAACCTATTATTTACTTTTTTATCTTTCCTTTGTTTGATTTTATTATACTCTTCCTATTTTTCTCTTTCAATAAATAAACTGTAAATTATTTTTATTTATTATTTAAATTATATTCTTCTTTTATTTTATTCCAAAAAAATGGTAATATATACTTAACATAACAGATAAGGGTGATTGATTTATGAGTAGTAAAAAAAAATTTAATAATAAAAAGAAAAATAATAAAAACAAAAATAACAAGAAAAAACAAATCCATTTAAAAGAAATAGAGAAAAATAATAAAAATTCCGAAAAATTAATTTATGATTTAGAACTTGGTCTTGATATGAATACTTTGCTAAAAAACAATATAACAATAGCTGATTTAGAAACACTTTCTATTGATAATCCAAAAGAAGAGAAAATGGAGTCAAAGGAATCATTTATTCCACTTTCAGATTTTTTAACTCCTGAAGCTTGCGAGCAATTACTTCCTAAAGATGATGGACTTTCAGAAGTTGCATGTACTGTAACATCTGATACACCACATTCTCTTCCTAAAGTAAAGGATTTAATGGTTAAAAAAAGTTCTTCCCCTATAAAAGCTAAAAAGAAGATATATCCTAATTCTTCTATAAAAACTGAACTTAAAATAGAGCCAAAATTAAAAATAGTAAAAAAGAATCCAGTTATAGAAGAAAAAATTCTAAATTCTTCTTTAGAAAATACTGTTATATCTTTTCCTATAGAAAATACTGAACTTCTTCAAACTGAAGTTGAAAGAAAAAAGTTTGAACTTAATAAATATCTTGAGGAAGAAGAAAAGTTTAAAGCTTTTGATAAGAAACTTGTAACTCTTACACGTGAAAAACTCCCTCAAAAAAAGAAAACTGGTTTTTCTAGACTTTTAGATAAGATATTTGTATAAGAAAAGGACTCTTCTAATTATTAGATGAGTCCTTTTCTTTGTGAATTTGAAACTTGTATATATTTAAATCTTTAAGTATAGAACAACCTATACTTAAGTTAGATTCCTATTATTGTCCTTGTGTATTTGTAGTATTATTTGTTCCACTATTTAAGCTCACTACTATATTTTGTTGATTATTACTAGCAGCATTTGGAACAGCTTCTGTTATATTAACTCCCATCGCTCCTTGTTCTACAGTATTTGATAAACTTACATTCACTGTAGTGCTACTTGGAACTTTGCTTCCTAATTGAGAGAAACTAGATTTTATTGCACTATTACTAAAACTACTATCAACAAATTCTTTAACTTTTGCACTTGAACCAAATGCTTGACTAAGATTTGGTGTATTATTTATTAAATTAGTTACTTGACTACGGATATTATCACATAATTTATCAGTACTTATTGTTGCATTTTGATTACTTCCTGTATTTTGTGCACTATTTGTTCCATTATTAATATTACTTGCAGTCGTATTATTTGTACTATTACTATTTGTATTATTATTAGTTTGATTATTTGTTAATGTTGCATTCTTTTGTGCTGGTGTTTCTGGTGTAGCTGTAGTATTTTGTACTGTTTGATCATTACCTGTAACTACTGCTGTTTTACCTATATTACTATTATTATTAGTTTGGTTTACTATGCCAGCTTCCTTCTCGCCATTTGTAAAGATTCCTTTTACCCAATTTACAAAACTATCAAAATGAACTTCTAGTTTATTCATAAATCCATTTAATTGACCTTGTTGATCTAAAACTTTATTTAGTTGCTCTTGCATATGATCTAAAGTTTTTTCCATTTCTGATTTATTATAATTTTGTTGTGATATTCCCACCATAACATTATTAAGGTCTTTTTCTTGAGCCGGTGTTAAACTAACCCCATAATTATTAGTTACATTATTGATTGTTTGTGCAACTTGACTTGAATCTTGATTTCCATTTTGGATTACTTTTGCCTTTACTCCATTTACTACTGCTGCTGCCTTAGTTTGTCCTACATTTGGATCACTAGCAATATTACTTGTAACTTGCATTTCTTTATTTGCAAGCTGCTTCTTTTCTGGACTTATAGTTTGTCCTGTTGCTTTTTCATATCCTGTCATAATACCAGTTAAAGCTCCTGTACCACTAACTGGGAATGGTGCTGCTGCAATTACATTAGCATTATATATTCCTGCTGTTGTTAATGCATTACTTATCATACTTGCTGTAACATAAGTTAAGTTAGCAGTCTTTACATTTATTCCCCCACTAGATGTTGGCTGTACATATGCACAAGAAATTGTTCTAGTTCCAATTTCTGACTCTGGAACAATACCTTGTAACTCTTGTTGCTCTTCTTGGTTATTTATCATTATTTTTTCATAGCTTCCATTTGGTGCATTGAAATACTGTAGCATTTCTTGTTGTTGCTGACTATTTAAATTTGCTCCTATAGATATTACATTAAATTGATCTGCAAAAGCTGAAAGCCCTGGAAGCATTATGCTACCTGCAATAGCTAAACTCACTGTAATTCCTATAATTTTTTTTCTTTTCATTTATAAATCCTCCTAGTAAATCTAAATAATATTTACTTAGTACATAGTTTGCCACAACCATTTTAGGAATGCAACTATATCATAAATTTTTAAGAAATTTTAAAAATTATCTTCTTATTCCCAATATTTATTACAAATTTGTCTTTCTTTTGTAATATAAAATTTCTTTTTCTTATTATTAAAATAGCTAGTAAAATCTCTTTTACTAGCTACTTATTATCTTAAATTAAAGAATGCATCTTTTCCTCTATATTCAGCTACATCTTCAAGTTCTTCTTCAATTCTTAGGAGTCTATTATATTTAGAAACTCTTTCTGATCTTGCAGGTGCTCCTGTTTTTATTTGCCCTGCATTTACTGCAACTACTAGATCTGCAATTGTAGTATCTTCTGTTTCACCTGATCTATGAGAAATAACAGCTGTATATCCTGCTCTATTTGCCATTTCAATTGCATTTAATGTTTCTGTTAAAGTTCCAATTTGATTTAATTTTATAAGAATTGAATTTGTAATTCCTTTTTCAATTCCCATTTTTAATCTTTCTGTATTTGTTACAAAAAGATCATCTCCTACTAGCTGAATTCTCTTTCCTAATCTTTCAGTCATTATCTTCCAACCTTCATAATCTTCTTCAGCCATTCCATCTTCAATTGAAATAATAGGATATTTATTTACCAGATTTTCATAAAAATCTACCATCTCTTTTGGTGTCAATGTTTTTCCTTCATGTTTCAATACATATTTTCCATCTTCAAAAAATTCCGATGATGCAGGATCTAATGCGATAAACATTTCCTCACCTGGTTTAAATCCGGCATTATTTATAGCTTCAATTATAACTTCTATTGCTTCTTCATTTGATTTTAAATTTGGTGCAAATCCACCTTCATCTCCAACTCCTGTTGAATATCCTTTTTCATTTAAAAGCTTTTTAAGTGAATGATATACTCCTGCACACATTCTTAAAGCTTCACTAAAGCTTTTAGCTCCAACTGGCATAACCATAAACTCTTGTAAATCAACTGAATTATCAGCATGTTCACCACCATTTATAATATTCATCATAGGTACTGGTAACACTTTTGCATTTACCCCACCTACATACTGGTATAATGGAAGTCCTAAATACTTAGCGCTTGCTTTTGCTACTGCTAAGGAAACTCCCAATATAGCATTTGCTCCAAGCTTTCCTTTATTTTTTGTTCCATCAATTCTTATAAGTTCTTTATCTATAAATGTTTGATTTAAGGCATTTAATCCTATAAGCTCATCTGCAATAATTTCATTTACATTTTTAACTGCATTTAAAACACCTTTTCCATTATATCTTTCTTTATCATTATCTCTAAGCTCTACTGCTTCATATATTCCTGTAGATGCACCTGATGGAACAGCTGCTCTACCTATAGTACCATCTTCTAAAACAACCTCAACTTCTACTGTTGGAAATGCTCTTGAATCTAAAATTTCTCTTGCTCTTATATCTACTATTTCTGCAAATCTCTTCATTTTTGTTCCTCCTTTTAAACTATTTAAAATAGTTTTCTCTTTCTATAATTTTATTATACACTTTTTTATTGATAATTTCAATCAATTAGTAAGGATAATCATTATTTTTAAAACTTTATTTTCCTCATTTTTTTTGTTACAATAACTTTAATTTAATTTTAAAAGGGAGATTTTTATGAAATTTTTATATGATAGATATGGTATAGATATTTTTTCTATATTTTTATTATTTTTAAGTAGCATTTTAAATATTTTTAGATATACTCACTACATTGGATTAGTTATACTAATTTTAATTATTTTCAGAGCACTATCAAAAAACAAATATAAAAGAAATGAAGAAAACATAAAGTTTATTACTCTTATAAATAAACTCCTAAAAAAATTCAATAAACAGTTACCTTATAATATGCCTACTTTAAACTTTAATAGTTTAGCTTATTTTAAACAAGCATATTCAATATACAAAACTCAAAAGAACATAAAAAAAGAGCAAAATAAAAACTTTAAAATTCTTACTTGCCCAAACTGTGGTCAAAAACTAAGAGTTCCAAAAGGTAAAAAGAAAATAGTAGTAACATGTAGTCGTTGCAAAAAAGAATTTAAAGCTAAAAGCTAAATTAATTAAAAGTTTAGAATGAGGAATTGAGGAAAAAACTCGCTATGGCGAGTTTTAAAAATAAAAAAAGAATTGGTAACGCCAAT
This sequence comes from Clostridium sp., assembly GCF_051656525.1. GTDB lineage: Bacteria > Bacillota > Clostridia > Clostridiales > Clostridiaceae > Clostridium. The sequence goes on from NZ_JBOGCC010000111.1 coordinate 5,492, forward strand.
TCTTTTTATTTTAAATTTCAAATTTTTTCACGCTTAACCTAAGACTTTCCCTACGATAAAATTTACCACCAGGTAAATTTTGAGCCTCTATATAAGAGTTGCTTGCAACTCCCCCTAATTTTTCATTCTTAATTACAAAGCCTTCCTGCTAAATTCCCAGTTGAAAAGGCAATTTGCAAGTTATATCCTCCAGTTTCTGCATCCACGTCCATAACTTCTCCTGCAAAGTAAAGTCTTTTTACTTTTTTAGATTCTAATGTAGATGAGTTTATATTTTTTACTGATACTCCTCCACTTGTAACTTGTGCTGCTTTTATTGTTAATGTTTCTAATACTGTAAGATTCATTTCTTTAACCATTTGAAGAAATTTATTTTCACTTTTCTTTTTAAGCTCTGAAGATTTAACTCCTGTTAATTCACACATTTCACCAATCTCTTTTAAGAAACTTTGTATTAATGTTCCTTTTAAGTTATTTAAAACATCTTTTGAAGGATTTTCTTTCATCTTTTTACTTAACTCTTCTCTTGATATTTCTGGAAGAAAATCTAATGTTAATATAACTTCTTCCTCTTCTAAACCTTTATTAATATATGATGATAATTTTAATACTGCTGGTCCTGATATACCAAAATGCGTAAATATCATATCTCCTCTTTGCTCAAATTTCTTTTTCTTAACTTTTGCTTTTATTAAAACATCTTTCATTGATATTCCCTGAAGTTTCTTTGCAAAATCTTCTTTTATAACTAAAGGAATAAGTGCTGGATATTGCTTTTTAATATCATGCCCATACTTCTCTAATATTCCATACATACTTCCATCTGAACCTGTTAAAGGAAAGCTCTTTCCTCCTGTTGCTATGATTAAATTATCACACATAATCTTTTCTATATCATTCACAACTATTCCTTTTATTTCTCCTTCTTCTACAATAAGGTCTGTAACGTTTTTATTATATAAAACCTTAACATTATGCTCTCTTAAGTCATCTCTTAAAATATTTATAACATCATCTGCTTTATTATTATCTGTATAAACTTTTCTATCTAACTCTTCTTTATATCTTAGTCCTTTACTTTTAAAATAATCTAATACATCTAAATTTGTATATGTATAAAAAGCTGAATATAAAAATTTCTTATTAGTTACTACTTTTTCAAGCATTTCACTAATATCTCTATTATTTGTTATGTTACATCTTCCTCCACCAGTTAACTTTAATTTTTTACCAATCTCTTCAGTTTTTTCAATTAAAATCACTTCATTTTCTTCTGATGCCTTAATTGCTGCCGTTATTCCTGCTGGTCCACCACCAACTACTATTACTTTTTTCATATGATAACCTCTTACTCTAAATATTCTTCCTTTTTTCAGGAGATACTATTTTTAATATATAAATTATATACTTAATTTATATTAAGTTCTACATTTTGATAAATTACTTTTATATTCTATTAAAACTTTATCTATATTTTTATGATAATATTTAGTATATTTTTAAAAAGGAGTTGATTTTTTATGTCAACAACACTTAGTTTAGATAGAAATTATTTAGATGATGAAGATGACTTTAATGAATATAAACCTAAAAAGAAAAAAACTCTACTCAAAGTTATAATTTCTATAATAGTAGTTCTTATAATTTTTATTGTAGGATTTATATGTTGTTATTTATATTTCAATAATAAAGATCTTTCATCTATTAACTCAAATATAAATACTTATAATAATTTAGTAACTACAATTAATCAGAGTAATACACCTACTTCCGCAAACTATATCTCTTATAGCACACAATTTTCTAATCTTTCCAATACATTTAAAAGCTATGAAAATTCAATTTTTTTAAATAATGAAAGTAAGACTCTAGCTACAAACTATGCAAACCTTACATCTTATTTAGCTTATAATGAAGATTTATTATCACAATATCTAACTTATACAGCAGAAGTAGAAAATCTAAATTCACCTAATTTAGATCAACTTCAAGGATTGATAAATAAATTTAATGGGCTTTTATCAAGTAATGATTTTACTCAAATGAAAAATATGTATGCTAACAATCCATTTGTAAATCAAAATATTGCTAAAGCTAGTTCTCCTACTGTATTTGAAGACATGGTAAATAAAACTGTTTCTAAACTTTCAAATACTAGTAAATATGAGCTTTTTGCAAATAATGTAGCAAATTTCTTTGGACTTGGCAACATATTTAAAAACAGTATGCAAATGACTGACTAAAGACTGTCTATATAGGCAGTCTTTGTTTTTTATGATTTTACATAATATTTTGTGCCCCTAAAAATTCATTAAATTTTAACTTTCTAATTGACCATCTGGTCAATTAATGGTAAAATATTCCTAATTAAACAAATAGTCTATGAAAGGAGTTTTATGAAAACTAATTTAATTACAACAAAAAAAAATCTAGTTTTAGATATATCTATAACAGAATTTGCTCTCCATGGATATAAAGGAACCTCAACTAATATAATCTGTAAAAAGTCTTCTATATCTAAAGGGCTCTTATACCACTACTTTACATCTAAAGAGAATTTATATCGTGAAACTTTGCAATATGCTATAAATATTTTTAAAGCTAATATTACTTTGGATTTTTCAAATAATAAAAAAGGAATTGATTATATAAGTGAATATTTCAACTTAAAATTCAAATTTTTTAGTGAAAATCCTCTAATCTCTAAGATCATCATAGGTTCTTTTTTGAACACTTCTATTGATGGTGTTTCTGAGATCTTTTCTGAATTTGAGTCTTATAATAATAGTCTCATTTATGCAATTCTAGATTCAATCTCTATTAATTCTAAATTTGATAAATTTAAAGCTTTTGAACTAATTATTTTAATTTCTGAAAAACTTGAAGAAAAACATTTAAAAAATATTCCAAATGAAAGCCCTGACATACTTGTTGAGAATTTTAGAAGAGAACATAAACTTATGCTTGAAATGGTCTTTTGTGGAATAGATAACTAAAGGGATGGTGTAAAATTATGATTAAGGATATTTTAATGGTAGTACTCCTTACTATCATTACATTTTTTATGGGAAAAGCAGTAGCAAAATTAAAGTTGCCTGCTATTTTAGGTTGGCTTATATCAGGAATGATTTTAGGTCCACATCTTTTAAATTTATTAAATAATGAAATTCTAAATGCTTCATGGTTTCATATAGTAATGAATGTTTGTGAAGTTTTAGTAGGTACTTTTGTAGGAAGTGAACTTATTTTAAGTGATTTAAAAAAATCTTTTAAAAAGCTTATAACTATCTGCCTTTTTGAAGGTTTTAGTGCATTTTTCTTAGTAAGCTTTGCATTCTTAATCTTTACAGATATTAAAACTCCAATTTGTTTTGTATTTGGAGCAATTGCTCTTGCAACTGCTCCTGCTCCTTCACTTTCAATAATCAAAGAGTATAATGCAAAAGGACCTGTTTCAAAAACACTCATCCCTATTGCTGCACTTGATGATATACTTGCTGTTATTGTCTTTTTCTTGGTAATTGGTCTTGTATCTAGAAATGGAGCAACTAGTTTCACAAATATTTTAAATATTTTCTTAATGCTATCAATTCCTCTTTTAATTGGATCATTAATAGGGTTTCTTGGCAAAAAAGTATTTAATAAAGACTTAGATAAAAAAAATATTATTTTAAGATTTTTCTTACTTATAATTACTATTGTAACTCTAGGTATTTTTGTTAATTCATATATTTTACCTATTAATCTTTTCTTATGTGGAATTTCTTTTTCTTTTATTTTAGTTAATTTAGTTGAAAAGGAACGTATTGAAACTGTCTTACATTCTATGAATCCATTTATAGGTATTGCCCTTATAATTATGATATTAAACTTAGGAGCACCTTTAAATTATAAACTAATTATAAATTCGGGTATTCTTACAGTAATATATATTTTATTTAGAGGACTTGGAAAAGTCTTAGGGTCTTTCTTAGGCTCTAAAATTTCAAATGCAGAACCTACAGTTGCTAAATATTTAGGCTTTGCTTTACTTCCTCATTCTGGTGTTTCACTAGTTTTTACTGGAATTGCAGTAACTTCATTATCAGGTCTTTTCCCAGAATCTACTGAAATACTTCAAGGAACAATAGCCTCTGCTGCTGTTATAAATGAAATTATTGCAGTCTTTCTTGCTAAACGTTCATTTACACTTGCTGGAGAAATAGAATCAACTTGTAATATTCCTATTGAACACACTGTGCTACATTAAAATATACAAAAAAAGGAAGCAAAGAATAAAATCTTGCTTCCTTTCTATATTTAAAGACATCTATTATGGTCTTAATCCAACTCCACCTTGTACTGATATTGTTTCTCCTGTTATATATTCCCCTGCTTCTGAACATAAGAATACACAAGTTCCTCCAATATTTTTCTCTGCATCTCCAAAGTGTTTCAATGGTATATTATTTATTGTTTGTTTATAAAGATCTGGATATTCTTCTCTCCATTGTTCTAAACGTTTAGTTAGTGCTAATGGACAAACTACATTAACTCTAATTCCAAATTCTCCCCATTCATGAGCTGCAACCCTTGAAAGTCCTCTAATACCTTCTTTAGATGCTGCATATGAACTTTGTCCAGCTTCTCCTGAAAAGGCTGCTGCTGAACCAAAGTTAATAATTGATCCACCTTTTTCTTTCATATAAGGAAACGCTTCTTTCATGAAGAAAAATGTTGCATATAAACCTGTATTTATAGCTAAATCAAAATCTTCTTTTGAATGATTAATTAACAATTCTCCAGATTTTGAAGCTTGAGCAACATTTATTAAATTATCTATTTTTCCAAAACAATCTACTGTTCTTCTAATTGCTTCCTGAACCTCTTCTTCTTTTCCACCATCTACTTTTATAGTTAAAACTTCAACATTATATTTTTCTTCTATATTTTTCTTTACTCTCTCTAAATTATCTAAATTAATATCTGTTAAAACTAAATTAGAACCTTCTTTAGCAAAAGCATTTGCTACTCCTTCTCCAATTCCTCCAGCTGCTCCAGTTACTATTGTTACTCTTTTTTCCATGTTCATAATAACATCTCCTCTTTTGTGTCTATATTTCTTGTTTAGTAATATACCACTCTAAAATTTTTCTTACAATCATTTCCTATGAAATTTAACTAATATCACAATTAAGTCAAGTTTGTATTATAAATTTCACAATTGAAACTATTATTTATTCTTTTTATACTAGAGTTTAATGATATAATTTACACATACACCAAGTTAGAAATTTTATATAATTACCATATCTTTTGTCCATTTATTTAACTTTTTACCATCTTCTGTTGTTACAGTAACTTTTTGAAAAAATTTAGAGGAATCTTTTACACCACCTATAGATATAACTTATAAGATTCCAATATCACTTATATTCCTAACCAAATATTCTTCTGTTTTTCCTGCTGCTACTTTATCAAATTTCTCAAACATTACTAGTTGCTTTATATTTAAAATATCTAAGTCACTTAATAACTCTTTTATATATACAACTGGTGTATCAATCTTTAATATAAGATCTGTTATTGAAAAAATTATATCTGGTTTATATTCTTCTAAATTTTCAATTTGAAGAACTGAGAAAGTTTCTATGCATGCCTTAGTAAAAAGACTTTCAAGCTTTAGCTTAATTAAATAAGAACTTCCTTCTCCTGATGCGCAGACAATTGCAATTTTTTTATAATTTTTCAGTTTATCTAATACTTCTTTTTCCATATGAAGTATAAAATATATTGTTATAAATCCTATCTCATCTCTTGTTGCAACTACATTATATTTTTCTTTAAGTCTATTGCTTAAAGCTATTACTATATTAAAGACCATTGGATATTTTATAGATATTTCGTCTATAATTGGATTTTTGTAAGATACATTCTTTCTTAATCTATTAACAAGTGCAACTACATGTGTAAGCAATAAATGTTTGAAATTTTCATCCTTATTAAAAGATGTTTTATTTTCTTCATCAATTTCTTTTAAAAATTCACTTAGAATAGATCCAAGCTCTTCTAAAAATTCCTCATCTTTTTTAACAGTTCTTGATTTTCTTTTTATTAAAGATTCAAATTCCTCTACATCTTCACTTTTTACTCCAACTTCAAACTGTTTGTTTATCTTTTTTATAATCTGTATATCCTTATCTTCATTTAGAGATGTTTTTTCTTTTAAATTAATATAAATTACAACTTTAAGCCACGTGACTAACTGTGTTAATTCTATATAATTAATTATTACCTCTTTTTCCTTTAAAGTATCTATAAGACACTTTTGGACCATTTTAAATCTTTCATCAATATAGAAATCTATTTCATTTATTACAAATTCATTTTCATTTGAGTAAAGATGAATAAGAAGATCTCTTCTCAATTTAAGCTTCTCTTCTATTCTTAAACCATAGTGAGTTTTTCTTTCCATTTTCAAATTGAAATTTTCAAGATATTCATCCATCTCTTTTTTAAACCCCTTAAATGTTGATTTACTTGATTTAAATATTTGAATTAAATTTTCTATAGATTCATATTCTTCTCTAAAACTTAAGTAAGCTATAATATTTTCTGCTGAAACTTTAGGTTCTTCAGATAATTTTATAAGTTCATTTCTAAACTCTAAAAATTTTTTCTCATCTAAAACTTCTAGTAAATATCCACTTCCTCTCTTTTCTATTAAGTGAAATCCTCTTTTCTTTGATATATTTGAAATATAAGAAAATTCATTTTGCAATGTTCTTTTTGAGATAGAATATTTATTTATAAAATATTCTAAAGATAAATAATCCTTTGACTCTATTAAATCATTGATAATATTTAACTCTCTCATAACCTTCCTCCTAAACCTTAGTTTTTGTCGATTCACCCTTCTACATCCTTATTGTAAATAATTTCACCCATATATAAAATATTAACAATTACGTCCTAAAGTGAAAAAATAATCCATAATAGACAATTTTCTTCATTATATCATATTGTTAATAAATTGTTTCTGTTTTTTTAACAAGTTTTGTTAATATATTTTTCAAAATTCATATCCCTACAGTTTTGTTTTTAACATTATCCTAATTACTATTATAATTTTTTTATTATTTGATTACACTTTATTCATATTGATTACTTATTATAATGATATAATTATATTTATTTCTATATTTTAAAAAGGACGTGATTACAATCTTTGATTTAAAAAAAGAAATTAATTTCTACAAAATAATCTGGTTATTCATGGTTGGTTCTGTTTTAGGGTTCATTGTTGAAACATTATGGTGTTTTATTAAAAATGGTTATTTTCAAAACAGACAAGGTCTTATTTATGGTCCATTCATTCCAGTCTATGGAATCGCCTTTGCCTTATGTGCTATAATTCTCTATAGATTTGCTCATAAGCGTGGGTCTCTTATATTTTTAGTCAGTGGTATTTTAGGTGGTATTTTTGAATACTGTTGTTCATGGGGTCAACAATTTCTAACTGGAACAGTTTCATGGAACTATACAAAAGCAGCTCTTAGCATTGGTGGTAGAACAAGTGTCCAATACTGTGTTTTTTGGGGTGTTCTTGGAGTATTCTTTATTAAAGAAGTTTATCCTCTATTCAATAAATTCTTCAATTATTTTTCACCAAAAAAAATTAAAATTATAACATATATTTGTATTATACTTATGGTTCCTAATATTCTAATATCTACACTTGCTGTAAGACGTGAGGTAGCTAGAATGAATCATATACCTGCTACAAATGCTGTTGATCGATTTTTAGATAAACATTATCCAGACTCTTATCTAAAAAAAGTTTTTCCAAATATGATTTTCCCAAAATCAACAGATTTAAATACAAAGTAGATATTTTTCTACTTTGTATTTTTTTATATCTTTCTCTACTTATTTTTTCTATTTCTATTTATTTTTTAATCAATCTTATAGTTATTTTTTTCTTATTCTACATTTTACATATTTTAAAATTTCGCTTTAAATTAATTTTTACAGTATAATTTATTTATTAATTTAAATGAGGTGATTTTTATGTTAGAAAAAAGTTTAGTATTAATAAAGCCAGATGCGGTTGAAAGAAATCTTATAGGTGAAATCATAAATATTTATGAAAAAAATAATTTAAAAGTTGTTGCTTTAAATTTAGAACAAGTTTCAAGAGCAAAAGCTATGGAACATTATGAAGAACATAAGGGTAAGCCTTATTTTGAGGAACTAATAACTTATTTAACTAGAAGTCCATTAGTATCTATGATTTTAGAAGGTGAAGATGCTATTGAAGTAGTTAGAAATTTAAATGGACCTGCTAAAAACCCAGCTAAAGATACAATTCGTGGAAAATATGAACTGTCATTAACTGCTGATTCAGTTCATGGTTCAGATTCTTTAGAAAATGCTAAAAGAGAAATATCTCTTTGGTTTAATTAACCTCTTTAATAAATTAAAATACGAGTGATAAGAAATATTTCTTATCACTCGTATTTTTTATATTATACTATAAAGAATCCTTCGACTTTCCCTGTATTATCGAGAGTTACTTTAAAGTTCATCACTCCTTTTTCAAAATTTCCTTTATATACATTTTCAAGATTTCCATTACTATTTATTGTTTGTATATATTGAAAACTTTTTGCAGTTCCGAGTTTTTGATTTGATACATCAACCAATTTATCAAAAGCACTTTTAGCTCCCATTTTTTCTGTACAAATAGCTTTATAGTTATTGAAATTATTTGTATCTATAGCATTTAAGAGCTCTGTTGTTTTTTGATTATAATTTTTTACATCTTTTGCTTGTACATTATTTATAATATAAAATCCTGCTACTTGCCCCTCTTTATTAAATGTTATACTTATACTTATTATCACATTGTTATTTTCTAATTTATATATATTACTTGTAAAATCATCTTTCTTTTCAGTTTCTATATATTTTAAATTCTTTGTACTCTTTATATTCTTATTTACTATATCTTTCACCTTATTAAATGAATCATCTGTTCCCATTTTAGAATCGCAGATATTTTTATATTCATTATAATTGTTGCTAATAATTACATTTAAAAACTCAGTTGTTTTACTATTATAATTTGTAATTTCACCTTGATTAATTATTTCTAAATTAGGCATTT
>NZ_JBOGCC010000112.1:0-2606 GCF_051656525.1 Clostridium sp.
GCGTTAAAAAAAAAGCTTGACAAACCTTATGTTTCACGTAGGGTGAAACATATATGTTTCACCCTACGTGAAACATAAGGTTTGTCAAAGAACTTGTTTTTTTTTTTTGTCAATATTATTTATTATTTTTTTATTACTTTTTTTATCGATTTTGTAATATTTTTTCGAAATATAAAAAATTAAATTTATATATGTTGATTTTTTATTATTATTGTAATAAAATGTTTTTATTGAAACACTTTGTTTCATAATTGAAACGTATATGTTTCAATTTTAATATGAAAGGAGTTTAAAAAAATGTCTAAAGAAAATAATGATCCTCACAAATCTAAGTTTAAAAATTTTTATCAAATTAATAAAGAACATTCCAATAAATTAATTGCACTTGCAATGAAAAATCCTAAAGCACATGGCTTGTTATTATTTATCTTGGATAATATGGACGGTTTAAATGCTCTACAATGCTCTTCTGTTGTCTTTCAGGAAGCTCTAGGAATGTCCCGAACTACAATTTATAGACTTATTAAATTTTTAGAAGAGAACGGTTTTATAGCAATTTTAAAATCAGGTACAAATAATGTTTATGTTGTAAATGACGATTTAGCTTGGTCAAGTTGGGGAAATAATAAAAAATACTGTAAATTTCCAGCCACTGTTATTCTATCTGGTTCAGAAAATAGTGAATTTTTAAATCAACTGAAAAAAGTTAAAAAGACTAAAACACCAAAGGTAGAAATTAAAGAAAAATAAAAATGACGAAAAAAATAATGTAATCACAGAAGATTAAAATAAAAAAGCTAAAGGAAAAATATAGTTTACTAACTAAACTAAGGATAAATGAAAATAAAAAAACTGATGAAAATAAAAAAAACTTTAGAAAGAATCTAAAGTTTAAATTAAAAAATAAAAAATTAAATTAAAATTATGGCTTATGCCACAAAAAAGAATAAAAAATTGATGAAGAGGTTGTTTGCTGCAATCTCTTCTTTTTTTTCTTTTACTTTATTTTATTATAGCTAATTTAATTTTATTTATCAATTGTATTCATTAATATTTATGAATTCAGTTTATTCCTAAGTATTAGTGTAATACACATAAGTTCTACCACTTTAATTTTTCTTTTAGCTTTTTTATTTTACTTTCCATTGATACACTTCTTTTTTCTAACTGCTCTTTAGTTTTATTTTTATAAGATTCTCTTTCCAATTGCTCTATTAGTAAACTATTTACTATTTCTGAAACTGTAAGACCTTTATTTTTAGCTAATTCTTTTAATTTTTCTTTTGTCTTACATTCTATTCTGATTGTAAGACTTGCATTTTTTTTATTTTCTACACCCATTTAAGACTCTCCTAAAAACTCTCTTAACCTTTATATTCTCTGTGTCTTACACAAATCCTTTTATGTCTTACAATTATATTTCTGTACTTTTTAAATAATGTTCTGCAATTATCGATATTCTATTATGACCTAGTGCTTTACTTACTTCCAGCATTGCAACTTTATCATATTTAACACCTTTTAAATCACTTCTACAAATATAAACTTCACTCTGAAATGCTCTATTGGTTCCCTTATTTATTTTATCAAACGGAATATCTTTTATATCTCTTGCTATTTGCTTATAATATTCAGTTGCATAATCCGCTCTGTATGAATGTATATCTGCTCCATTAGGAATTTTATCAAAAATTTTAGTTTCATTTTTAATATTCATTAAATCAATAACCTCTTTTATTTGTTCCGATGAACCGATTATTGGTACAATACGCTCTCTTCCTCCTTTACTACCTCTTGTAACGTGTATTTTATACTTATTGTCCGTTTTATCTAAAATTAAGTCTGTACCTCTTAATTGAGCTAATTCTGCCCTTCTCAAGCCTGTTGCTCTACAAAATTTAATTAACTCAATATTATTTATATAACTAAAATGCTTATCACGTATTTTAACACCACGACTTCTTATTATTTCTGCTCTATGTCTTACATTAGTTTTTATTCCAAATTCTCTACTGGAACAATTGTATAGTTTAGCGAATGTTGCCATTTTTACTTTTTGTGTAGACGCTGTATGTCCTTTTTTTATACAATCCTCCATATAGTTATTTATGTATTTTTTGCATTCATCTAATGTTTTACATTCATAGTGATCCTTACAATACTTTGCAAAACTATTTGCTTGTTGCATATATGTTTTATAAGTATCCCAACTATAAATTTTTTGATTAGCTGTTCCATTTATTTTAGCTAAATGTTTTGATTCTCCTATTCCTAATTTTTCATCAAAAACTTTTTGAATTTGATAAGTTAATGAACCTAACTTCACTCTATTTCTTGCCATTATTTTTACCTCCAATTTTATAGTACTTTCTGTAATCGTTAACAATTATTTTTATATATGACTAATAACGATAAAAGATTTTATCGCTTAAATTTTTTTAAATATTCAATTTGTTAAAGCTCGCACAACCAATTTATTTTTTTTGAATATGACAGGTAATAGTCATATTTTTTTCCTTATAAACCTAATTTTTTTAGGGAAACACTTTCAAAAAAGATTACTCATATTTTAATTATAATAAGGCTTTAGATAGATTTTATAGTTT
>NZ_JBOGCC010000113.1:0-3857 GCF_051656525.1 Clostridium sp.
TTTTAAATAGGAGAGAGTATATGAGATGGTTAATAAATAAATATAAGCACAATAAGAAGAATGTTTTATTTTTTATTGTAGGAAATTTTATAGCAATAACATTTGTATCAGTAGGAATTAGTAGTATAAATCAAATGAAATTTTTAGCAAGTGAAAAAAATGATGGAATACCAGAAAATACAAGAGTATTGGGAGTTAGTTTACAGAAAAAAATAAAAATTTCAGATGTGGAAAAAATGGTGAGAGAATTTCCGAGAGAAGGATATTATAAAATAGTAAATCAATCAATATATGTGAGTAAGGGAGATAAAAGAATAGGTTCGCCATTGCATATAGTATTCGGAGAACACAAAGAAGATAGTTTAAGAGTTTTAGAAGGAAAAGATGGAAATAAATTAGTAGGGAAAAAGTTAAAAAAACATATAGATAAAGATAATTATATATCTTTATATGGTGAGAGAATAAAAGTAGATGGAATAATTGGAGGAACTGAAGAACTATCAAAGTGGGATAGTAGAATAATATTAGATATAAACCAAATTCCAGAAAGAAATCAAAGAAGTATTGAGAATGGTAATTTTCAGTTATATGTAGAATCGAAAAATGAAAATGTAGATATAATAGTAGAAGAGATAGAGAAGATTATACATAAAAATGGATATCCAAATGCTATAATAAGCTCAAGTTTATTACAAACAGATGAGATGCACTTGGAGGATTATAAGGCTTATAGTAGTGAATCGATGAAAGATATAGGAATCGTATATCTTATTAGTATAATAAATTTAATATTTATTACGAATAGATGGATATATGGATTAAGAAATGAAATTGGTGTAATGAAGTGTATGGGAATTAAAGAAGGTACTATAATAAAACGGATTTTTTTAGAGTATCTGATAGTAGTTTTTATAAGTTTAATATTATCTTTAGGTTTTCAGCAGTTGTTATATAAGATTATTTTAGGGTTTGACATAATATATTTTAAGGTAACAATAAGCAATTTGATTTTAGGTGGGGGAATAGCAATAGTAACGAGTGTATTAGTGTTACTTAATCCTATTAGGAAAATAATAAACCAACCTCCAATTAAACTTTTAGGGAGGTAGGTTATGAAATATTTTAAATATTTAAAATCAAGTATACTAGGGAAAAAAATATTTGTTATTTTAACGATAGTCCAAGTTGCAGTAATTGGAGTAGTATCTATGGAACTTGCAAATTCATTTTATAAACTAACATATAAAGAACAAGACTTAGCAAAGAATACTAATGTAGATATAGACAAGGTATGCCAATTAACTATATATGGAGATAAAAGTAATGTTAGAAATTTTATGAATAAAGTAGAGTCAAAAATAAAAGTTGGAAGTTATTATTATAGTAATCATTACTATGAAAAGGAAAATAGAGAAAATGAAAGTAAAGTATTAGAAATAGATGAAAATATGTATGAACTTTTAGAAGCTAAGATAGTTAAAGGGAGAGGATTTGAAAAGAGGGATTTTGGAAGAGAAGGAATGAAAAGTATACTTCTTTCTGAAAAGTATATAGACCAATTTGAGTTAAATGAAGTTTTAGAATTAACATTTGATGAAGATATAAAACTAGAAGTTGTAGGATTTTTTAAAGAAAATATTAAGTGGTTACCAAATCAAGATGTTGAGGATGTAGGCTTAAATGAATTAAGTGACTACATAGTAGGAGCATTTACAAAGAAAGATATTGAAGATGTTAGTTTTTATGATATGACAGGCTCGACAACATATGTGGTAAATGAGAAAGGAGATATTAATAAAATTAGAGAAGAAATAGAAAGAATTAATAAAGAGTATAATTATAATGTTGAAGTATTGAGTATTAGAGAAAGAATAGATAGAAATAGAGAAGATGTAAAACCTTTAATTATGCAAGATATGTTCTTTTTAATATTTGTAACTATAAGTGCGTTAATAGGTTTAGTTTTAAATATATTATGGACGATAAGTATAAGAAAAAAAGAATTTGGAACAAGAATAGCTGTAGGTTTTAATGTCTTTAACATACAAAAGTTATTGATAATTGAGAATGTTATTATAGGAAGCATTGGTGCAATAATAGGGATGGGTATAACTTATAATAAGCTTCTTGAAAGTGTAGAGTTTTTAAAAATAGGTGGTCTTGAAATGGTTATATTACCTAATATACAGATACTATTTGTATTTATAGCAATTATAATAATAATTTCAATGACGTCTTATTTTGCAACAATGGGATTAAATAAAATTTCAGTGAAAGATATGATTGGGTGTGATGAATAAATGAAAATAATTGAGATGAAAGAGATATCAAAAAAATATGGACAAACAACTGTGTTGAAGAATGTAGATTTACAAATTGAAGAAGGTGATTTTGTATCAATAATGGGAAGTTCTGGTGCTGGAAAATCAACATTACTTAATATAATAGGATTAATGGATACAGCAACTGATGGAGAGTATGTAATTGATGGAGAAGATATTAAGGGTTTAAACAATACAAAGTTAAGCTTTATAAGAAATATGAAAATAGGCTTTGTTTTTCAAAACTTTGCACTTATGAATAGTTATAATATTTATGATAATATAGAACTACCTTTATTCAGAAGAAAAATGAGTAGTAAAGAGAGAAAAAGAAAAGTTTTGGAAGTAGCTAAAAAATTAAAAATAGAAGAACATTTATATAAAATGCCCAATCAGTTATCTGGAGGGCAACAACAAAGAGCTGGTATAGCAAGAGCATTGATTGGGGAAGGGAAATTAATCTTAGCAGATGAGCCAACGGGAGCATTAGATAAAAATACAGGAATTGAGATAATGGAAATATTTAAAAAGTTAAATGAAGAGGGAAAAACTATTATAGTAATAACACATGATAGTAATGTAAATGAATATGCAAAAAGAAAAATTAGCATAGAAGATGGGGAATTATTTGAATATCAAGAGCATATAAATAGGAAATACTAAAAACTCGCTTAGGCGAGTTTTTTATATAAATAGGTTAAAGATTATGGTAATATATTCAATAAGGATAAATGAGAATTTAAAAAGGGGGTATAAAAACGATGGAAGAAAATAAATTTTATATTGTAAATGGGGACGTGCTTCCGGATGTATTTTATAAGGTTCTTGAGGTAAAGGAACTTCTTCACACAGGGAAGGTGAAGGATATATCAGAGGGCGTAAAGGTAGTAGGAATAAGTAGAAGTACTTATTATAAATATAAGGATACTGTTTATCAAATGGCTGAAGGGGTTAACAGCAAAAAGATAACTATAGTATTACTTTTATCACATAAATCAGGTGCTTTATCAAGGGTTCTTGATTTTATTGCAACAAATAAGTTAAATATATTAACAATTAATCAAGATATACCTATAAACATGAGTGCTAATGTTACAATAACATTAGATGTATCTAAAATAAAAGGTGATGTTAAAAAATTCTTGTATAAAATAAGTGAAATAGATGAAGTAATAAAGGTAAGAGTTCTAGCTGTTGAATAGCTTAAATTAAACAAAAGAAAAAGAGTAAAAAGAAAGAAGGTAATATCTATGAAAAAAGAAGTTTTTGAACTTAATAGAAAAAGATTAATAGAAAAGTTAGATGATGATTCTATATTAATATTACTAGGAGGAGAAGCTCCTAAGAAAACAGCAGATGAGAAGTATGGATTTACACCTAATAGAAATTTTTATTATTTAACAGGATTAAATGAAGAAAAACATATTATTGTTATTTCAAAAATAAATGGTGAAGTAACTGAAAAGATGTTTATAAAAGAAATAGATTTAGAAATGGAAAGATGGCTTGGAAAAACTATAAGAAAAGAAGAAGTTT
>NZ_JBOGCC010000114.1:0-6798 GCF_051656525.1 Clostridium sp.
TAACTGGAGCAACAGGAGTAACTGGAGCAACTGGAGCAACTGGAGCAACTGGAGTAACAGGGGCAACAGGAGTAACTGGAGTAACAGGAGCAACTGGAGTAACAGGGGCAACAGGAGTAACTGGAGCAACAGGAGCAACTGGAGTAACAGGAGCAACAGGAGCAACTGGAGTAACAGGAGCAACAGGAGCAACAGGAGTAACAGGAGTAACAGGGGCAACAGGAGTAACTGGAGTAACAGGGGCAACTGGAGCAACTGGAGTAACAGGAGTAACTGGAGTAACTGGAGTAACAGGAGTAACAGGGGCAACAGGAGCAACAGGAGCAGATGGAGTAACTGGAGCAACAGGAGTAACAGGAGCAGATGGAGTAACAGGGGCAACAGGAGTAGATGGAATAACTGGAGCAACTGGAGTAACAGGAGCAACTGGAGCAACTGGAGTAACAGGAGCAAATGGAGTAACAGGAGTAACAGGGGCAACAGGGGCAACTGGAGTAACTGGAGTAACTGGAGGAAGTGTATTTGGGTCTGTTTCAAGTCAATGGCCAACGGGAATAACAATACCAATAGTAGCAACACCAATTCAATTTCAAACAGTAAATGATATTAATGGTACAGATATACAAGCAAGTACACCAACTACTGATGTCACTTTAACAGCAGGGCATACCTATTTTATTCATTATACTGTAAAAGCAGATATGGGAAGTGGATTAGGTTCATTAACAGTTGCACCGGTTTTAGGTGGAAATCAATTATATGCTGCAACAACTTCTGTAAGTGGTGTATCATTACAAAGTGTATCGGGAGGGACTATAGTCAGTGTGCCGGCTGGAAATGATTTAATATTACAATTGCAAACTCAGGTCGGAGCTGGAACAGTTACGTTAACAGATGCAGATTTATCTGTGATAGAGTTAATATAAATAATTTTTAGAAAAGAATAAATAGTAAAAAACAAACATAGTATAATTTGTTACTATGTTTGTTTTGATATTATTTAAGTTAATCATGAAAAGTAAATGTATAAAAATGTATATTTTATTAAAAATAACTTATAATAGTGAATTAAGCTTGAATTAAAGGTAAAAATATATAATATTAAAAGGAGAGAGGAGTTGCAAAATGGAAAATAAAATTATTAACAAAAGAGAAAAACATGTTAAAGCAATAGCAGTAATAGTACTTATTGTAGCAATAGTTGCAGGAGGTACATATGTGGTGAAAAATGTATTTTTTTCAAGTCCTGAGCAAGTAATAAGAAATTTTTATGGAGCTATATCAAATAATGAACTCCAGAAGTGTCTTACTTATACAGATATACAAGATAGGTTAGATGCACAGGTACCAAATGAGCAAGATAGAGAACAAATAATGCAAACATTTTTAAAGCAGTTTAATATAAATGAAAGAAAAATACATATTAAATTAATAGATATTAAAAAAGAATCAGGTGATAGTGAAACGGCAGTATATGATGTAAAATATGATATTAATATTACATACAAAACTGGACCTGCATATAATAATACAGAAGCAGATAGAATTTATTTAACTAAAATTAGAGGACAATGGAAAATAGTAAATAGTAATGGTATGTATGATGCATTATCTAATATAATGGATGGGGTAATACAAGGACAAAATAGTGTACTTGAAGGTATTAAATAGGTAAAAAGAAAAAGCAAGGGTTTTTAACCCTTGCTTTTATTTACTATTAAAATGGATTTTGGTAATATAGTATTATGGTAAAAATTAACACAAAGAGGTGGAATATGAGAAGGGTTAAAAAAATAATAGAAGTTATACTTATAGTAATTATAATTTTTTGTTTTGGAAAAGTGGGAATAAAGCACTTAGAGTACAATCAGGCAAAAGAAGTGTATAAAAATTTAGAGAGAATAGAAGATGAAATAGAAAAAGATGATGTATCAGAAGTAGAAAAGTTGAAAAAAAGATATGAAAAAATGAAAGCAGTAAATGAAGATTATGTTTTTTGGATAGAGATAGGAAATACAAATATAAATTATCCAGTAGTAAAAAGCTTAGATAATTATGATTATCTTCATAAGAATTTTGATAAGAATAAAAATTCATCTGGAACTATATTTGTAGATTACACAAATAGAATGGATGATTTTAATACTATAATACATGGACATAATATGAAGAATGGAACTATGTTTAATAATTTAGTGAAATTTAAAGAAGAAAATTTTTATAAGAATAATAAAGAGGTAATAGTTTATAATAAAGAAGAAAAAGAGACATATGAGATATTTGCAGTATATGTTGTAGAAGCAGAGGAAAATTTTTTAAGAAGACAGTATAGTAAAGATTATATTGATTTTATAAATAAGGAAAGTATATATAAAGAGAGAAAAGAGATTTCAGAAAAAGATAAAATAATAACATTATCTACTTGTAGTTATGAGTATGAAAATGCTAGAACAGTAGTCCATGCTGTAAAAAAAGCTTCCTAAAAATTAGGAGGCTTTTTTAATATTTTCTGAATTTAAAAAGAATACAGAATATTTAATAGGAAAGATTAATAAGAATAGATATGAAAAGTTTAGAAAAATAAAGGAGAGAAATCTATGGAGTTATTTGTACAGTTATTTAAGTCTTTTTTAGGGCAAGGACTTATAGGATGGGGTGTTATCTTAATTATTTTAATAGCCTTAGGATATAGTATTTATTTAAATATAAATGTTAAGGGGTTTTATAGGGAACTTTTAAGAGAGTTTGAAGGAAGTAGAATTATAAATGAGGCAGGAGAAAGAGAGTTTAGAGATGAAATTTTACTAGGAATTTCAGAAGATTTTAAAAAAAGTGCAAACAAAGGAATTGAGAATATAAATACTGAAGTTTTAATATTGAATCACTTAAAGAAAAAACAAAATTTTAATGAAAGGATTCTTTCTTTAATTCCAGCGTCAGCTATAGGACTTGGGCTTTTAGGAACTTTTTTAGGTTTAACAATATCTATTTATGGAACAAATGGAGTGCTAGAGTCAGGTGTTCAAACAATGGAAGGATTTTTAGCGAATATGAGTGTGCCATTACAGGGAATGTCTAGTGCGTTTTGGACAAGTATATTTGGAGTAGCAGTATCACTAGTATTAAATAATATTAATATGAATACTAGAAAAGAAAAAGATAGATTTTTTGACCAAATAGAAGATTATTTAGATAATACATTATATGGTGAGTATTCATATAGTTTTGTAACTCAGTTTGAAAAGTTTAATGAGATAGTTTCAACAGCTATGATTAGATTGGCAAAAGATATGAGAGAACTATTTATGAATGGTGTAAATGAACTTGTATCTAATATAAATAAAAATACATTAGATATGACAAATACTGCAAAAGAATTAGGTGTTTATGCAGAAGATTTTGGAAAGGTAATCCACAGTTTAGGAGAAACTATAGATAGCTTTAATGAGCCTATTGAAAATTTCAAAGGTTCAATAAATGAATTTACAATAACAACTGATAAATTAGAGTTTATAATGAATGGATCGATAGAAAGGCTAGAAGATAAATTGGATTATCTATCGGGAGTTATAAATAATCTCAATATAGTTGCAACTAGTGAAAAGGAGATATTTACAAAGGCGCTTCAAGAGGTAGAAAAGGGAAGAAGAGAAATTAGTTCAACTTATTTAGGGGTAGTTGATACACTTAAAAATATAAATACATCAATAATAAGTAGAGATAAAAATTTAACTGAAGAAATACAAGGATTAAATTCAGGATATGGAAGATTTGAGGATATAACAGTTGAGTTTAAAGAAAATATAAAAGGGTTACAGGGGAAAATTGAACTTGGAGTAAAAAACTCTATAGAAAAAGGATTCTTAAAAATTTCAGATGATATAGTAAATGAATTAAAAGTGGTATTAGAAGAAATTGATGAATCAATAGGGGCATTAAGTATGAATACTCAAACTGTAGGTAGACTTGTAAAGGCAACAAATGATTGGATAGATATAAGGAGAGATTAGGAGGATAGACTATGAAGATAAGAAGTAGAAAATATAAGTCTATAGAAGAAGAAGCATCTTATTGGCCATCATTTGTTGATGTAATGACAACAATAGCATTAGTATTTTTCTTTTTGATGATTATTTCAATGGGACTATCTAGTTTGTTTGTAGATAATATATCAGTAAAAAGAGAAAAAATATATACAAAAATTCAAGAAAAATTAGATGGTGAAAATGTAGATGAAAATATAATGTATTTTGATAAAGATGAAGGAAAAATGATTTTGAAGACAGAAACTTTTTTTGATACAGGTAAATGGGATTTGAAAAATGATGGGAAGCTTATGGCAGATCAGTTAAGTAAAGTTTTTAATGAAATATTGTCAGATGAAGAGTTGGTAAAAGAAATAGAGTATATAGAAGTGATAGGACATACAGACTATGCAGGAGAAACTATTGAAAATAGAAAGTTATCAACAGAAAGGGCAATGAGTTTCTTAAATAGAATGGTTCCAATGAATAGTGATTTAGAAAATAATTTTGGAGGAAAATTTAAAGCATCTGGGATGTCAGAATTTGAAACTAATCCAGAAAAAGTTGACAGAGATAAAGAAAGTTATACAGATAAAGATAAAGAAGTGGTAGCAAGTCAAAGGAAGATAGAAATAAAAATGGTATTTTCTAATAAGGATTTAGAAGATGCAATAAAAAATAGAGTAAAGGAATAAAAAATCATGAAAATAAGTGAGAAAGATATAATTGAGTTTATAGATTCTAAGTATACAGAAGAGACATTGAAGATTATAGAGTATCTAAATGATGATATGCTACCATATAAGGAATTGAAGGAAAGTAAAGTGATGAGGGCTGCATTAGTATGGATTTTAAAACATAAAGGATATACTTATGTAAGTAATAAAATTTATACTATTTTTAATAGAAGAGAAATAGATTATAAAGAAGTATATGAAATTCTTATAAATGCAAAAATAATCAAAAGAGAAAAAATAGGGTATGTTTCAGATATAGATTTTAAAAGAGGAGTAGTTTTTAAAAGCTCGAAGGGGATAAATAGAAGTTTTTATATAAAATTAATAAAAGATGTTTATCCTTTTAAAATAAAATATGTAAGTAATGAGTACAGGGGATTTATAGATGTTAAGTTTGAGAATAAAGAGTATTATAGCAAAATAGATATAAAAATAACTATTCCAGAAAATATAAAGTATCCAATAAATATTAGAGAAAGAATAATTGTTTATACAGATTATAAAATAAAATTTTTTGATATAGATATAATAAAAATTGATGAAGTTTTAGAAAGTTCATTTTATGATTTAAAAATATTAAATACTTTAAGTATGATGAAGGAAAGAACAAGAAGGATTATAGCAGTAGGAAAAGGAATTGATAGACTACAAAAAGAAAAAAGCGAAGAGTTTGCACTAGAGTATTTAATGAAAATAAAAAATAAAAGTATTGCAATGGAAATTTTCAGTAGATATAAAGAATGGATAGAAACAGTAGAAGGTAAAATTAATATTGTGTTTTATATAAAATTAATTGAGTATTTTTTAGATTTAGACGAGATAGATGTTAAGCTTGGATATATGATAGAGGAATTTATATTAATAAATCCTTTAATAAAAGAAAATATAAAAAGCTATCTAGAGGAGTTTTATAAATTAGGATATATAACTGAATTAACAGAAGAAGTAATAGAGATGATGAAAGTAACAGGCCTTAGTTTAGAAATAAAAAAGAAATTTAAAGTTTTAGATAAAGATACATTAGAAGATTTTAAGGAAGGAAATGTATCTTTAGAAATGGCAAATAAAATTTTACTAAGTAAAGGAATTGAGTATGATAAAAGGCTTATAAAAATAATGTATGATTTCTATGAGGAAACAGATGATGTAAAGGCGATAGAAAAAGTAATTAAAAAAAAGGATAAATTAGGATTTTCTATAAAAGATGGAGATATAGTAGCACTAATAAATAAAAAGCGTGAAGGAATAGATGTTCATGATGATGCAATTTTAATTGGAGGAAATTCTTATAAAGGTAAAAATAAATATATAAAAGATGAAATAGAACTTATAAAAATAAAAAGAATATTAGATAAAAAAGAAAAGTGAGAATAAGGGGAAAATAAGAAAAATATATGGATAAAAAGATGGGCATTGGTGTATAATTAATATATAACAAAGAAAATAATAAAGTGGTTAGTATATTAAAAATGTCTGTGTCTTAAAAAATCGCTAATTAAAATTAAAAGCTTTTAATGTACTTCTAAAGCTCCTGTAAAAATTTATAGGAGCTTTCACTATTTAAGAATAAAAAAGATTATAAATGGATAGAATAAAGCTAAAATACGACATATAAAATATGAAATAGAAAAGGTTTTGTAAAGAAATATAATTAAATAAAAAAATTAACTATATGCTTGACATAATTTTTTAAAGGGTGTTATAATAAGCGAGTCGGAAAAATGAAATTAAGTTTTTCGAGAAAAAAAGTTCTTTGAAAATTACATAATATAAATTGTTAATACAACAAAGCCAAGAAAAGATATTTAATTTAAATACTATTCTTTGTATCTAATTCAAGATTGTAAAATCTGAAACATGACTTTTGCGAAGTTAGAAGTGAGGACTTATAACGAGCAAATAATAGGTCAAGCTACAAAGGGCGTATGGTGAATGCCTTGGCATCAGGAGCCGATGAAGGACGTGATAAGCTGCGATAAGCTTCGGGTAGGTGCACATAACCAGAGATCCGAAGATTTCCGAATGAGGAAACTCAC
>NZ_JBOGCC010000115.1:0-20653 GCF_051656525.1 Clostridium sp.
TTGGAGTTATGTTTGGAAGTCCTGAAGTAACACCTGGAGGAAGAGCATTAAAATTCTATGCATCAGTAAGAATGGATGTTAGAAGAATTGATTCAATAAAGCAAGGTGAAAATATGGTAGGTAACAGAACAAGAGTTAAGGTTATTAAAAACAAAGTTGCACCACCATTTAGACAAGCGGAATTTGATATAATGTACAATGAAGGTATTTCAAAAGAAGGAAATATTGTAGACGTTGGAGTTAAAGAAGAAATTGTACAAAAAAGTGGAGCTTGGTTCTCGTATGGAGATATAAGATTAGGTCAAGGAAGAGAAAATGCTAAAGGGTATTTAAAAGAAAATCCAGAAGTGGCATTAGAAATAGAAAATAAAATTAGAGAAAAATATAATCTTCCATTAATGGGAGTAAAGTCAGAAGTAGAAGAAAAGGCTACTGATAAGAAAATAGAAAAATAAACTTTAAATTAAAAGCATATTCATTTTTATTGAATATGCTTTTTTTAAGAAGGATGAAAAGAATTTTCAAATGATATTATTTACATAAGAAAAAAATAGAGATAGAAAAAGAGCGTAAAATGAAGAAAAATGAAGAAAAGTACTGCAATTTTTCTTTAAATCACTTAACTTGACATAATTTTAATTTTAATATACAATAATAACAAATACTGGTTTATCATATTCAAGAATAACCATGAATGAAGTATGACACTGACTATGCTAGTAATGAATAGGCTTAGGAGGTGTTATTTTGCAGATTGCAGGTATTATTGGATATATAGTAATACTATTAATCTTAGGAGTAGTAGTATACAAAACAATTCAAATAAAATCAAAAAATAAAATTGAAACTCTAGAGAAGGAAGCAGAGATGCTTTTAGAAAATGCAAAAAAAGAAGCTGAATCTACAAAGAAAGAAGCAATCTTAGAAGCTAAAGAAGAGGTTCATAAATTAAGGAATGAACTAGAAAAGGATTCTCGTGAGAGAAGAAGTGAAGTTCAAAGACTTGAAAGAAGAGTAATTCAAAGAGAAGAATCTCTTGACAAAAAGAGTGATCTTTTAGAGAAAAGAGAAGAAGTACTTAATAGACGAGTGATAGACGTTCAAAAAATGGAAGAAGATGCAGAAAATCTTCATTCTAAAAGAAGAGAAGAACTTGAAAGAATATCAAATCTTTCAGGGGAAGAAGCAAAAGAAATTCTTTTAGATGAAATTAAGAAGGAAATATCACACGATGCAGCTATAATGATAAAAGATATTGAAAGCAGAGCTAAAGAAGAGGCTGATAAAAAAGCCCGTGAAATAGTTACAACTGCTATTCAAAGATGCGCTGCCGATCATGTTTCAGAAACAACAGTTCATGTTGTTGCACTACCAAACGACGAAATGAAGGGTAGAATAATAGGTAGAGAAGGAAGAAACATTAGAACTTTAGAAACTTTAACAGGAGTAGATTTAATTATAGATGATACTCCAGAAGCAGTTATTTTATCAAGCTTTGATCCAATTAGGAGAGAGGTTGCTAGAATGGCACTTGAAAAGTTAATAGTGGATGGTAGAATACATCCAGCAAGAATCGAAGAGATGGTAATAAAAGCTCAAAAAGAAATAGAAAATAATATTAAGGAAGAAGGAGAACAAGCAACTTTAGAAACTGCTGTTCATGGTCTTCATCCAGAGCTTATAAAACTAATTGGAAGATTAAAATATAGAACTAGTTATGGGCAAAATGTATTAAAACATTCTATAGAAGTTTCATATTTAGCTGGATTAATGGCTTCAGAATTAGGTTTAGATGTTACTCTAGCTAGAAGAGCAGGGTTATTACACGATATAGGTAAAGTCGTAGATCAAGATCAAGAAGGACCACATGCAGTAATAGGTGGAGATCTTGCTAAGAAATACGGTGAATCTAAAGCGGTAGTAAATGCTATATCTGCTCATCATGGAGATGTTGAAATGGAGTTTTTAGAATCAGTCTTAGTTCAAGCAGCAGATGCAATATCAGCAGCTAGACCAGGAGCAAGAAGAGAAACATTAGAGGCATATATTAAAAGATTAGAAAAATTAGAAGAAATTGCTAATTCGTACGAAGGTGTAGAAAAGTCATATGCCATTCAAGCTGGTAGAGAGATTAGAATTATGGTTAAACCAGATCAAGTTGACGATGCAGGAGCTATAGAACTATCACGTAATATAGTTAAAAGTGTAGAAGAACAACTAGAATATCCAGGACAAATAAAAATCAGTGTAATTAGAGAAACTAGAGCCATTGATTTTGCAAAATAAGAAAAGAGGTTATATCGAATTATTATTCGATATAACCTCTTTTAAATTTTACTGTAAAAAATTTCATAGATAAATAAAAAAACCTAAATTTAATTGTAAAATTTAAATTTAAATATATAAAATAAGGAAAAAAGAATAAAATTTTCTTTTTTCGACAGAAAAATAAAGGGGATTTGAAATAAATGTAGAATATATATTAATGTACCATAATATTGGTATTACTTGTAAACGATTTGTAAAAACTAGGGAGGAAAATAAAAATGGAAGTACTAAAAGTATCAACTAAATCAAGTCCAAATTCAGTAGCAGGAGCTTTAGCTGCGATAATAAAGGAGAAAAACTCGGTAGAAATACAAGCTGTAGGTGCTGGAGCAATAAATCAAGCAATAAAAGCAATTGCAATTGCAAGAGGATTTGTAGCACCAACAGGTAAAGATATAATATGTATACCTGCATTTACAGACATAGAAATTGATGGTGAAGAGAGAACTGCTATAAAATTAATAGTTCAAACAAGATAAATTTAATTAAATTAAGATGTATAGCTAAAAATTTGTTAAAATAATCTATAGGAAAATATGCGACAGAAATCTAAAGGAAATTATAGGTTTATAATGTAATAAATATACTGTGAATAGTTGAAATTATAAATAAAAACGTTTATAATGAAGAAAGTTAATAATAATTAACACAATATTAAGTAAAGAGGTGTATTTCGCATGGTATCTAAAGAGGTTTTAGTAAAAAATGCTACTGGTTTACACGCTAGACCAGCAACTTTATTAGTTAAAAAAGCTTCATCATTCAAATCAGATGTAAGCATTGAATTCAATGGAAAAAAAGCTAATGTTAAAAGCTTAATAGGAGTTTTATCATTAGCAGTAACAGCTAATTCAACTGTAACTGTTATAGCTTCAGGAGATGACGAAGCTGCAGCTGTTGAAGAAATATCAACATTAATCGCTAATCTAGAAGATTAATTAACTTTAAAAGACCTTCCTTGTGGAGGCCTTTTTTATTTTATTCCTAATTACTTAAAAGTTACCTTTATTTTACTAGGATACTCTATAGTAACTAGTTGTATAGAATAAGAATAAATGTAAAAATATAAGAAGATTATTTAAAGAGTAAAAAGGAGAATTAATTATGAAATACAGGAGTTAACATAAGCAAGGTTTTATTAGAAACTTGGAAATTACGTTCAAAATGGGGCGATGAGTTTAATGAAGGAATAATCAAGGTGGATTGAGTAAGAAATCTATTGGTAAGTTTATAAAAGGAAAAGATAAGTGAAAATTTATTTAAAAATTAGAGGTATGTATATAAAGTTGTATATTGTTGGAATAATAAAAGGTGTAGCTTATTGAATTAAAAGATGGTTTAAAGTTGAATTTTAAAAGAAAAATTATCAAATTCTGAAAAAATGTGATATAATACGAATGAAAAGATTAAAAAATAAAAATATATTCGTATGGAGGTATAATATGAGAAATATTTATAATACACCACTTAATAGTAGATATGCGTCTAAGGAAATGAGCTATATTTTTTCTGATGACATGAAGTTTTCAACATGGAGAAAGCTATGGGTGGCTTTGGCTGAAGGAGAAAAAGAGCTTGGTTTAAATATAACTGAAGAGCAGTTAGATGAATTAAGAGCGAATATAGATAATATAAATTATGATGAAGCAATTGCTAAGGAAAAAGAAGTTAGACATGATGTTATGAGTCATGTATATGCATATGGATTACAATGTCCTAGTGCTAAAGGAATAATTCACTTAGGAGCTACTAGTTGTTATGTAGGAGATAATACTGATGTAATTATCTTAAGAGATGGTTTAGAGCTTGTACGTGATAAAATTGTAACTGTTTTAGATAGATTAAGTAAGTTTGCTATGGAATATAAGGATATGCCAACACTTGGATTTACTCATTTCCAACCAGCACAATTAACTACTGTTGGTAAGAGAGCTACATTATGGATGCAAGATTTAGTAATGGATATAGAAAATATTGAATTTTTACTAAGTACTTTAAAGTTAAGAGGAGTTAAAGGAACTACAGGAACTCAAGCAAGTTTTATGACTCTTTTTGATGGCGATGAAGAAAAAGTTAAAGAATTAGATAAAATAGTAGCTAAAAAGATGGGATTCTCTAAAAGCTATGGAGTAACAGGTCAAACTTATCCAAGAAAGCTTGATTCAATAGTTTTAAATACTCTATCAGAAGTTGCACAAAGCTGTTATAAGTTTAGCAATGACTTAAGATTACTTCAAAGTATGAAAGAGATGGAAGAGCCGTTTGAAGCACATCAAATAGGATCATCAGCAATGGCGTATAAGAGAAATCCTATGAGAAGTGAAAGAATGGGAGCATTAGCTAGATATGTTATAGTAGATGCTTTAAATCCAGCTATAACTGCTTCAACTCAATGGTTTGAAAGAACATTAGATGATTCAGCTAATAAAAGAATATCCGTGGCAGAAGGATTTTTAGCTTTAGACGGAGTATTAAATCTTTATATTAATATTTCAGAAAATATGGTTGTTTATGAAAAGGTAATAAGGGCACATGTAAATAATGAATTACCATTTATGGCAACAGAAAATATTATGATGGAAAGTGTTAAAAGAGGTGGAGATAGACAAGAACTTCATGAAAAAATTAGAGTTCATTCTATGGAAGCTGCAAAAAGAGTTAAGGGCGAAGGCTTAGATAATGATTTAATTAAGCGAATTATAAATGATAAGTCATTTAACTTAAGTGAGCAAGAGATCTTAGATATAATAGATCCAAATCTTTTTACAGGAAGAGCATCAAGCCAAGTTGTTGAATTTATTGATGAGTATGTAAATCCAATAATTAATAAATATAAAGAAGCTGTAGATATTAAAAGTGAAATAAATGTGTAAAGATTAAGGTTTTAGAAAGTATGGTAAGGTTTTGCCATACTTTTTTTATCTAAAAATTAGGGGAATTTATAAAAGAAGAGAAATAGAAGAAAAATTTTAAGAAATAAATCTTCAATATAAATAAAATAGATGATAAAATGAAAGATAGAGTAAAAAAACATAAAGATAAAGATTGAAATAGAAGATGAAATTTTGGAGATGATAGATTTGAAAGATAAGATAATGATTATAGGAACAAAAGAGAAGGTTGGAAAAAGCTTAATTAGCATTTGTATAGGTAAATTTTTAAAGGAGAAGAGTATAAAGGTTATTCCTTTTAAGACTTTTGATATAGATAATAAAGTAATTACTATAGGAGATAATTTAAAGATTGGATATAATGAAAGCTTGAAAATGGATGCTTTAGATTATGAAAAGAATGTTTTTAGCAATCCAATTCTTATAAATAAAGTAAATGGAAAAGCTAAAGTTTATGTTAATGGGAAAAGCTATGCTAAAGCTGAAGAGTTTGATTTTAAAAGATTAAGAGAAGATTTTGTAGAATTCATGGATAATGGATTTGAAGAGATAAAAGAAGAAGGATTTACGTTAATAGAAGGCTTTGGTGAGTGCTTAGAATATGTTGAGCGTGAAGAAGAGTTTTTAAACTTTAATTTTGCTAAAAAGGTTCAATCAGATATAATTTTAGTTACAGATTTTGAAGATAATAATACTTTTGCCAACATATATGGAACACTTTCTTTAATTACTAAAGAAGATAGAAAGAGAATTAAAGGAATTATTATAAATAATTATGATGGAGATATGGAATATCTAAATAAAGGGATTTCAAAACTTGAGAAGAGATTAAAGGTTCCATTTTTAGGAGTTATGCCAAATATAAATACAGATATTTTAAGTGCTGATGATTATGGAAAAAATTATAGATTTGATAAAAAGGGAGATTTAATAATTGGAGTTATTAAAACACCAGGTCTTTCACATGTATCAGATTTTTATCCTTTTGAAGATGAGAGAGAAGTTAAGATGACATTAATTGAAAAACCTGACCATATTGATGATGTTGATTTTATTGTATTACCAGGAAGCAAAAATACTTTAAAAGATTTAGAATTTTTAAAGAAAACTGGATTAGATAAGAAGATTATAGAAGGGGCTGAAAATGGAAAGACTGTAATGGGAATCTGTGGAGGGTTCCAAATATTAGGTGAGGAAATTGAAGACCTTTATAGTATTGAGAATAAAGGAGCTAAAGAAAAAGGTTTAGGTTTAATTCCACTTAAAACAACATATGATTTTGTAAATAAGACTACAATAGCAAAGGGAAATGTTTGTAATATGACAAATAGTTTAAAATCTTTATCAGGAATAAAGCTTTATGGATATGAATCTATTGAAGGTGATAGTGATATGCTTGAAGGAGCGGAAGCTTTTATGATAGATAAGATGAATAATGTTATTGGACTTTCTAATAAAGAAGGAAATGTTTTTGGAACATTTATGCATGGTATTTTTGAAAGTAAGGAATTTAGAAAAGGCTTATTAAAAATATTAAAAGAAAAGCATGGTGTTGTAACAAGTAATAAAAATTTAGAAGAGGAATCATTTAAGGATTATAAAGAGAGAAGATTTACTGAATTTTATAATATATTTAAAGAAAATGTTAATTTAGAGAAATTAAATAAAGTTTTAAATGGCGAAGAAGTTTAAAACTTTAAAAAAGCTACATCTAAAGGTTAAAATTAATCTTTGATGTAGCTTTTTTTACTGTGATATTAAAGTAGTATGAAAATTATCAGAAATGCCTAGCCAGTGTCTAAAACTTGTAAGGCCAACATTTGATTTAGAATCTAAATTATTTAAAATATGCTCTACTTTTTTTATATGTTCTAAAATTACTTGGAAATTAGAGTAGTTTTTCTCTTTTCCATAAATATGGTTTTTTAATATATCTAAATAAACAAAATGAATTAAAATATCTTCAGAATAAAATTTTTTCTTTACATCAAAGCCTAAATTTTCTATTGAATTAGAGATTAAAAAATCAGTTGAATTTTCATTATGGTCTAATTCTTTAAGTGTTGTTTTTTCAATAAGATTATTTAAATTAGCTATTTCTTTTAAGCGTGAAATTTCCATTAAGTAGTGCCTCCTTTATGTTATCTTTATTATTCTCATAAGTTTATCATCTTACTAAATAATATTCTAGAAAGGTGGAGAATTCCCTTTAATAATTTTAAAAAATATAAAAACTTTAAATAAAAAATAGTATTAATTTTGAAAAAATAGAAATATAGAGAGAAAAAAAGAATAACTATAATAAGGAAGTGATACATGTGGAGGGAGAAAATGTTTGAAGAAATATTAAATATATTAATTCTATTTTTTAGTAATTTTGGACTTATTGGAATTTTTATAATAATTACAATTGAATATACATCTTTTCCTATATCAAGTGAACTTATACTTCCTTTTATAGGAGTACTTATATATATAAAAGTATTCTCATATATAGAAGTTATAATTATAACTATTTTAGCAGGACTTTTGGGTTCAAGTATAGCATATTACTTTGGATATTTTGGAAAAGATAAAATATATAATTTATCAAATAAAAAATATATAGGTATAAAAAGTTTAATAAAGGAATTTGAGTTTTGGAATAAAAAATGTGGAAATTATTCATTGGTAGTATGCAGAATACTTCCTATGACAAGAAACTTTATATCAGTTTGGGCTGGGCTTCAAAAAATGAAGTATATAGATTTTTTAGGGTACTCTTTTTTAGGAATTACTATATGGAATACATCATTAATTATAGGAGGATACTTTTTAAGTAAAACTATTCATTCAGTAGATGGTGCATTAAATAAATGTTATGTAATAGCATATATATCATTAATTTTAACAGGTGTTTATTTTTATTTTAAAAATAAAAAAAGAGATTAAATAAAAAGTATAGTATAATTATATTAAAGAAATTTACTTTAGATAGGGCTATGGAGGAAAAGAAAAATGGAAGAAAGCTTAAAAACAATAGAAAAAGTTAAGTTTAAAAAACCTAAGAAGTATAATGCTATCATGTATAATGATGATTTTACTACTATGGAGTTTGTTGTTTTTATTTTAAGAGATATATTTAAGAAAAATGATTTAGAAGCAAATAAAATAATGTTAGATGTTCATAATAAAGGAATGGGAGTTGCAGGAACATATAGTTATGATATAGCTATGACAAAGGTTAATACTGCATTAAGACTTGCGAAAGAATATGACTATCCTTTTAAAATGACAGTAGAAGAGGTTTAAATTATGAGATTAGATAAAATATTAAATGAGATGATTTTAGAGATATTTTTAGAAGCTAAAAATAAAAAATATGAGTATATAACTCCTGAGATGTTATTACTAAAAATTTTAGAAAGTGATGTTTTAGAAGACTTTATAAAGGAAAAAAATATTGACATAGAAGAAGTTAGAAAAGAACTTTTAGATTATATAGAAGAGAACAATGAAGCAGTAGACGGGGAAAGTGTAGCTGCTGAAAGTTATATGTTTACTAAACTATTATCTTATGCTGGAGTGATGACAGAAAGTAGTGGAAATAATGTATTAAAGCTTGAGCATATGATAGGAGCTTTTTACGAGCTTAAAGAATCATTTTCTCTTTATATTTTAGAAAGCAATAATATAAAAAAGAGAGAGATTCTTCTTTATTTATTAAATAGAATAGAAGAAAGTGAAGACTTAGAGGAGTTCCATGTAGAAAGTGAAGAGTTTGAAGAGGAAGAAGATGGGGTTAGTATAAAAGAGAAAAAAAGAAATATAGATAAGTACTCTGAAGAGCTTGTAGAAAAAGCAAAAAATAAAATGTTAGATCCTGTAATAGGGAGAGAAAAGGAAATAGATAGAACTATACAAGTATTACTTAGAAGAAATAAAAATAATCCTATCCACATAGGAGAAGCAGGTGTTGGAAAAACTTCTATAGTTAGAGGACTTGCAAATTTAATTGCAGAAGGAAATGTACCTACAAGGTTTAAAAATTCTAAAATATTCTCATTAGATATGGGAGGAATGCTTGCAGGTGCTAAGTATAGAGGAGATTTTGAAGAAAGAATAAAATCAGTTTTAAAAGATATTGAAAAGCATGAAAGTCCAATAGTTTATATTGATGAAATTCATAATATAATAGGAGCTGGAGCACTTGGAGGAAGTAATTTAGATGCTTCAAGTATATTTAAACCATATCTTCAAGACGGAAATATAAGGTTTATAGGTTCAACTACTTTTGATGAATATAAAAAATATTTTGAAAAAGATAAGGCTCTTCAAAGAAGATTTCAAACTATTGAAATAAAAGAAGCTACAGAAAAAGAAGCTATAGAAATATTAAAAGGTTTAAAAACAAAATTCGAAGAATATCATAATGTATCATATACAGAAGAAGCATTAGTAGAAGCTGTAAAACTTACAAATAAGTTTATAAATGATAGATACCTTCCTGATAAAGCTATTGATATTATAGATGAAGCTGGTGCTTTAAGTGCTATGAGAGAAGAAGAGAGTGTTATAGGAAAAAGAGAAATTGAAGAAACTATATCTAAAATTGTAAGTATTCCTAAAGAAGTAGTTGAAAAAGATGAGTTTGATAGAATAAAAGGACTTAAAAATGCATTAGAAAGTAAAATATTTGGTCAAGAAGAAGCCATAAATAAACTTTGCATGGCTATAAATCTTTCAAAGGCAGGACTTAAGGATGAAGATAAACCAGTTGCATCACTTCTTTTTGTGGGTCAAACAGGAGTAGGTAAAACTGAAATTGCAAAGGTTCTAAGTGATGAAATGAACTTAAAACTTTTACGATTTGATATGAGTGAATATGGAGAAAAGCATTCAGCAGCAAAACTTATAGGAACACCACCAGGATATGTAGGATATGAAGATGGTGGACTTTTAACAGATGCAATATATAAAAATCCAAATGCAGTTCTTCTTTTAGATGAAATAGAAAAGGCTCATGGAGATGTATTTGATACACTTCTTCAAGTTATGGATTATGGAAGTCTTTCAGATAATAAGGGGAGACGTGTAAGCTTTAGAAATGTAATTATAATAATGACATCAAATGCAGGAGCTAGAAATATAGGAAAGCCTTTAGTAGGTTTTTTAGAAAGAGAAGTAAAAAGTGATTCTGTTTTTGAAGAGGTTAAAAAAGTATTTTCACCTGAATTTAGAAATAGATTAGATGAAGTAATAAAATTTAATCCTATTGATGAAAAGGTTGGAAGTCTTATAGCTAAAAAAGAATTAATTAAGCTAGAAAATAAAATTAAAGAAAAAAATATAGAAGTAGTTATGTGCTATGATAGCTTAATTGAAGGGATTTTAGAAAAGGCTAAAATAAAAGAATTTGGTGGACGTGATATAGTTAAAGTTGTAAATAGAGAATTAAAGCCAATACTTGCGGAAAAAATATTATTTTCTAAAAAAGATAAATTTAATATTTATTATATGAATGGTTTTATAGTAGAATAAAATAAAAAGGAAAATATAGGGGGATAATAATATGTTTGGGAAAATTGCAGCAGATGCATTAGGGTTATCAGATATAGGAAAGGTAATAGAACCTGGTGATTTTAATAAGGTAGAATCAGATGATTATATTTTACATGAAGATGGAGAAAAAATATTTTTTCTTATAAAATCAAAATCAGATGAATACTGTTTTACAAATAGAGCTTTAATTCATGTGGATGGCGATAATGCAGTTAGTAAAAAAAGAAATCTTTATAGATATGAGTACTACTTAAATCATATAAGTAATGTAAGCTTAGAAACAGCAGGAAATATTGATTTAGATGTAGAAATAAAATTTCAAATAGGGGATAGAGGATTTTCTATTGATGTAGATAAAAAGCAATTAGAGAGATTAAAAGATCTTTATAAGAGCCTTTTAAGAATAGGAATGATTCAAAGAGATAATAATCTTATAATGAATATTGAAAGAGATGCATTAAAACGTGCAGAAGAGGTTTTTGCAGGAGATAAAGTAGGAAGCTCTGATATAGCTAGAGATTTTAAGGCTATTACAGAATTCTCAAGCAAATGGCTTATAGATAGTATAAAAAATAATACTGTACGTGACTTTGCACAAGTATTTGAATTATATATAAATAATTAAAAAAGAAATATTTTAAAAGTAAAAATAACCTAAGTAGAATTAAACTACTTGGGTTATTAATTTAAGTTAAAAACTTATACAAGCTTCTAGTAATTTTCACCACATGAAGTAATGCTTTCTTTTTTATCAGAACTACAAGGAGTTACTGCATATGTAATACCACAGTATGGACAGTTTTGAACTAAAGTATCCATTTGAAATTCTTTTCCACAAGAACATTCTATTGTATGCACAACTTTTGTAGGCATAGCCTCAAACCCTTTACTTCTTACTAAATCACAAACTTTTTTTCCATCACCATTAGTGCTTCCGCATCCACAAGCCATAAAAATACCTCCAAAATAAATTTAATTTTAAGTATAGTATAACCTTTTTTAAAGAAAAAATCCGTATCATTTGTTACGGAATTAATGTACCGATACTTTTTAAGAAAACTAAACTTTATGATAAAATTTAAATTAGAATTAAAAAACATAGGGGGATTAAAATGTATAATATAGCATTAATAAATGATATTTCAGGAATAGGAAAGTGCTCTCTTACAGCATCAATACCAGTCTTTGCATATTTTGAGATAGAGCCAAATCCTATAATTACGGCAGTTCTTTCAAACCAAACAGGGTTTAAGGACTTTTCTTTTTTCGACTTTACTCCACATATGAAAGAGTATATGGATGTTTGGGAAA
Organism: Clostridium sp.; assembly: GCF_051656525.1. Lineage (GTDB taxonomy): Bacteria > Bacillota > Clostridia > Clostridiales > Clostridiaceae > Clostridium. Next base: position 12,072 of record NZ_JBOGCC010000115.1, read on the forward strand.
AGGAAAAGAGATATTTCGAATACATATATACAGGATTTTTAGGTTCTATAAAACAAATAGATATAATAAAAGATTTTTTACTGAAAAATGAGAATGCTTTTATTATAGTAGATCCTATAATGGGAGATAATGGTGTTGTTTATAGTACATACTCTAAAGAAATGTGTTTAAAAATGAAAGAACTTATAAAGATTTCATCTTTAATAACACCAAATATAACAGAAGCAAAGATTCTTACAGATAGAGAAGTAGATAAAGAGGTAGACCTTAAAGAGGCAGAGATTATTTTAAGAGAACTTGGAGAGCTTGGGCCTAAAATAATAGTTTTAACAGGGATAATAAAAAATGGAGAAATTATAAATATGGCATATGATAAAGAGAAGGATAAAATATATAAAGTATCCGAAAAATATTACCCATACTCTTTTAGTGGAACAGGGGATCTTTTTACATCTATATTAACAAGTTTAATTATAAAAGAAGTAGCCTTAGAAAAAGCTTTAGAAATTTCTAGCAAATTCATAAGAGAAGCTATTGAGGATACAATAAAAGAAAAGTTTGATACTAAAGAAGGAATAAAATTTTATAAAGCATTAAAGGGAGTAAATATAGGTGAGTAGGAAAACAAATATGAGAGAATGAATTTTAGCATAATTACAAAGAAATATCTTCATTGGTAAAAATTACAAAGTATAAGAGTTTTAAATTAAGACAAACTATTACTGATAGCTAACATAGTTTAAAATGAAAGGGATGTAGAAAATGGCAAGAAAAAAGACTTATGGAGAAGATTTAGAAAATAAGAAAGTAAAAAGTTATAAAAAAAATTATAACAATAAGAATACTTACTTAGAAAATTCTGAAAACGTAAGAAAAGGGTAAATTGTAAAAAGACTTGAATGAAAGAAAATTCAAGTCTTTTTTTTAGTTTAAAGCATATAAAAAGTAAGAAGGAAATATACATATCTTGAGGTGAGGATATGGAAGAGGATAACAAGAGTTATATTACAAAAAAAAATATGATATTAATTGGAATTATAGTTGTTTGTATGGGATTAATTTTAGTTACAGCTGTAAACTTAATCTTCCCAGATAGTGAATTAAAAAGGACAGATAAGATAGCAGGAGAAAATGTAGTAAGAAATTTAGTAGAAGAAGTAAATAAAAAAGAAAAAAATGATTATAAAAGATGGATGATTAAAGGATGGGAGAATAATGAAGTGAAAAATCTTTTTCTAGGATCAAATGACTTAGAGAAAGTAGAAATAATAGAGTTAAAGAATGATAAATATGTTCAATATACTAGTAAATATATTGAAAAAAAGAAAAGAGCAGGTGTAGATGTAGGAGGAAGGAAATATACAACATTTACAGCTAAAATAAAACATATTTATAAAAAGGGTTCAAAATATAAAAATGAAGAAAAAGATATAGTATTTTTGATGGAAAAAGAAAAAGATGGGTGGAAAATAATAACTTTTGCAACAAAAGGTATTATTGACTCTTTAATTTAGATAGTGAAAAATTTCGAATTTTAGGGTATAATAGTTTAATGTGGTTTAATTTTAAGATTAAACAAAATAAACTATTAGGAGGAGTACATGGTTAAGGATTTAAACATACCCGTAGAATTAGAAGCTAGAGTAAAAGAAATTACTGATATGTTATTAGAGTTTGGAACTAAGGTTTTAGATGATTCGTATAATGAAAAGTTTTTAAAACTAACTGAAGCTATTGCAAACTGCGAAAACTTAGCATTAAATAGAGGAAAGACAGGTACATGGGCAGCAGGTACTGCACATAGTATATTCTTTATAAATGATACATTATCAAAAAAAGGAATTCATATGGATGAACTTGCTGACTTTTTTTCAGTATCAGAAGGTACTATAGGGACAAAGTCTCGCGAAATCAGAAAAGCACTTGGGATACAAAAAGATTCTATAGAGTGGAAAATAAATGAAGAAGAAAAAACAGAAGTAAAAACTGAAGCTAAAGAAAATAATGTAGTAGAAATATTTAACAAAGCATTAGAAAATGAAAACATAGAAGAAGGGGAAAAAGAAATAAAAATTTGCCTAGATATGTTAAAGAAAAGCTTAGGGGAAGATTACTTCAAAGAAAATAATGGTAATATTGGAGTATCTGCAGAGGGAGATTTCTTATTATCAGTACAAGCAACACTTTCAGCATATGAATTTGCACTTGGAAACTATAAAGAAAGTTTTGAACTTGAAAAAGAACTTTTAGAGTTCAATGAAGCAGATACTAAAAATGTTAGACATTCTTTAATATTTAGAGCATTACTTGTAAAAGAGTATGGATATGTTAAAGAACTATTTGAAAGATTTAAAGATGATGATTCAGTATTCTTTAAGTATGCAAGAGTATTATATTCATTAGCTCTTGGAGATAGAGGAGCTGCTAGAAAATGGCTTAAAAAAGCTGTAAAACATAACTTTATGGTAATGGAAATCCTTTATGGTGGAAGAGATGTATGTGATGATGAAATAGTATACTATGAAAAAGGTAGTATAGAAGAAGCAACATTATGTATGGAATTTAGTTTACCACTTTGGACAGATAAGAAAACAGCTGCTTGGGTTGTTACGGCTATAAAAAAGGTTAAATAGTTAAGCGTGAAGAATTAAAAATGAAGAGTTAGAGGGACCTTTGCATAGAGGTTTAGGGAAACTTAAAATTTATCGGAGATAAATTTTATCGTAAGATCCGTTTTTAGCTTGAAATTGAATGATGGGGTTCTTTTGAGACGTGAGTCTTGAAAGGACTCTTTTTTAGTGAAGAATGAAAAGTTAAGAATGAAGAATTAAGGACTTGCAAGCAAGTCTAGGGGAGTTTAGAAGTGTTGAATTGGAAATGAAGGTTATCGAGGAGGTTTCTAGAGAGAAGTTAGAAATCAAGTAGAGATTTTAAAATTTTTTGTTTTTATTTAATAAAGTTTAAAGAGATTGTTCAAGATAAATATTTTAAATAAAAAAAGATTGGCTATGCCAATCTTTTTTTTATTTTTAATTCTTAATTATGAATTTTTCATTCCCATTAATTTATCTTTTTTAGGTAATAATACTGCAATGATAAATGCTATTGCAGCTATGATTGTTAATGTTAAGAACATTTTTGAGAATCCAGCGTTTATTGTTTGTTGATACACTTTTTCAATTGTTAAGTGAAGATTATCAACTGAAGCTAAATAGTTTGCTTTCATTGAAGCTATTGTATTTGCTTTCATATGAGCTGGCATTCCGTGTAAGTTTTCTGCAAGTTTTGGTGCCATAGCATTAAATTGGTTTGATACAAAGTTTTTAACAACACTAAATATTGTAGTTACATTTGCATTTTGGAATGAGTTTAACATAGCTTGACTATGAACTCCAGCAGCCATACTTGAAGTAGAAGCTCCAGGAATACTTGGTAGTACATGCATAAGTTTACCTGCAACATTTGAACCAGCAGCTGAAATGAATCCAACTAAAAGGTTTGGAGATAATGCAATTCCAAGTGATCTTATTAATGATAATGTTGATTGGGCAGAACCAATTTCTTTTTGAGGTACAGCTGACTGAACTACATAGTTAAGTGGAGTACCCATAGTGAATCCAACTCCAAGTCCCATAAATGCTAATCCTATAACAAGTGGGATAATGCTTAAAGTTTTAGGAACGATTAAAGCTAATATAAGTGTTCCTATTATTGTTGAACCGAATCCAAATAATAATACAAGTTTTGGCGAGAACTTATCAATAAGTTTTCCTCCAAATGGTGCTGTAAGTCCTGAGAATAGCGCCATGAATGTTACAAAGTATCCACCAGAACCAAGTTTTAATTTAAGTACATTACTACAGAATTGAGGTAAGAATACAACAACCATAAGTCCTGCACCAACTAAAAAGGCAATTATAAATACTGATACAAGTTCACGTCTTTTAAAGTACTTAAGGTTAATAACAGGGTCTACTGCACGTGATTCTACAAAAATAAGTACTGGTAATAATACAACAGCTAAAATTAAGAATGGGAAACATTTATCTGATAAGAAGCTTGCCTTAAGATTTGTAAAGTTAAGGTTTGTAATAAATAGCATCAATGAAACTATAAATAAACCAGAAACTACGCTACCTGCAATATCAAGTTTCTTTCTTTCAGATTCAAATTTCTCAGTTTTAATAGTAACTAGTACAATAAGAACAACTACACATATAGGAACATTTATAAAGAATAATAAATCCCAGTGTGAACCACCAAAAGTATCTAATATAAATGAACCAATAGATGGACCAATTAATGTAGCAATACCATTGATACCACCAACCATTCCAAGTGCTGCACCACGTTTTTCAGGTGGGAAGCTACTTCCAACAAAGGCAGTTGCAATTGGCATTACTCCACCAGCTCCGATTGCTTCAATAGCTCTAGCTACTAATAAGAAATGGAAGCTATTAAAGAAGTTTGATATACCACAAAGTAGTGAACCTGCTCCAAATAATAAAATACTGAAAGTAAACATAGCTTTAAGACCATATCTATCTGCAAGTTTCCCTGTAATAGGCATTGAAACTGCATAAATAAGTGAGTATAAAGTTATAATCCAAATACTAGCATCAGCTGAAATATGTAAAGTGTTACCCATAATAGCACGAGCTGGACTTATAATTGCTGTATCAAGGGATCCCATAAAGATTCCAAGTAAGAACATAACTAATAAGACTTTTGTACTCTTTTTGCTCATAAAAATTTATCCTCCTTCATAATTATGATAACCAAATAGTTATCTTTTATTAATTTCTATACTATAACTATAAAATATAACGTAGGGTAATAGTCAATATGATTGGATAATAATTATTAGTTTGTTAACATTAAGTACTAATAAATTTAGAAAATAATATAATAATAATGGAATTATTAAAAGGGGAGAGCAAAATGAAGTTTTGTAAAAGTTGCGGTACTGAAATAGGGGATAATATAAAATTTTGTAAGGGATGTGGAAAAAAGCTTTTTACAGAAGAAGAAACAAAGAATGAATTATTAGAAGAAGGGAGCATAGATTTAATTAAAGAAGAGATAAAGATTAACTTAGAGAAAGATGATTTAAATAAGGAAAAGGATAATAAAGAAGAATCAAAGATAGAAAAAAAGAAGAGGAGTAACATATTAATAATAGGATTAATAGCATTACTAGCAATAGTATGTGTAGGTGGAGTTGTTTTATTTAAAGGAAATTCGCCTGAAAGTGTAGTGGAGAATTTTGAAGTATATTTAAAAGATGGAAAAATTGAAAAATTGAAAGAGATATTAGTTTCAGAATCTAGTCTTGAAATAAATGATGAAAATGTGGAGATTCTAATAGAAGGATTAAAAGAAGCTGAATTAGATAAAGATACTCTTATTACAAGATTAAAGGAAGAGTGTAAGAAATTAAAAGAATCAAAAGGAGAAATTAGTACAGCTGATGGTTCTTTTTATATAACTAAAAAGAAAGAAGGATTAAAAGATAAGTACTATATAGGAGTAAACCCAGCATATATAAGTCTTCCAGAAAATATAGCTAGTGCAAGTTATAAACTTACAGCAGGAGAAAAAGCTATTGATATAAATCTAGTAGATGGAAAAGAACATATGCTTATGCCAACTATATATAAATTAGAAGGAAAACTTAAAAATGATTATATAGATACAAAAGATGAGAAAATTTTATCACTATTAAATGAAGAAAATGTACAAGTTAAAATGTTTGAAGACATAAATAAGATTACATTAGAAACTAATGATGAAGAAGCTCTTTTAATTATAAATGGTAAAAATACAAAAAATAAGTTGAAAGATTCTAAAGTATTAGTAGGTCTTAAGAGAGGTGATATAATTCAAGGTATAGTAGAAAAAGATGGAAAGGTTAGAATGAGTCCTAAATATGCAGTTGAAGGAACTGGAACAATATTTATAGAATTAGAGCTAGAGAAAGTTATTAATCATTTAGAATATACAAACAGTGTAGAAATTGTTATGGAAGAGTATATAAAAAGAATGGAAGATGCTATTAATTATAATGACTTTTCAGCTATAAAAAATTATCTATACCCTGGAAGTCAAATATATAATGAACAAATAAGATTTATAAAAAACACTTATGAAAGTGGAATAAGAGAACAATATGTAGCACACTTTATAGATGATATAAACTTTAATGATGAAAAGAAAGAATGGACAGTTAAAGTAAATGAAACTTTTGATATACATGAGGAAGATGGAGAAACTAAAAGGAAAATATTTAATAATGAATATAAATTAAAAGTAAATGAAGATTTAGAAAAATTACAAATAACATTCATAAAAGTAAATTATAAAAAATAAGAAGCGTATAAAATTAAAAAAGAAGCATAGATATAAAATAGATAGAAAAATCCTTGGGGCATTTGCCTCAAGGATTTCTTACTCTCTAGTTAAAGTCTTTAGATTATGGTCGTATAAAATATAATCAGTTTGAAGTAAAGTATATCCTTTGTTTAAGCAAAAAATAATTGTAGCATCACGTGTGTTCTTAGGATAAAGGGCACCATTAAAAGTAAGTTTAAGTGCTTTATCAGTTTCTTCTCTAGTAAAAGATAGAACAAAAGCAATCTTTAATACTGTATCTCTATTAGGTATCTTCTTGCCATTAATAATTTCATAATAATAGGATCTACTTAAATCAGCTTCATTAAGTAAGATTTTTTTATCTATATTTTTTTGTAGACAAACTGAAATTAAAAATTCAGCAAAAGTAATATCATGTTTATCAAGCTTAGATAAAAGAGTAGATAATTCTGAATCAGAATTTATAGAACTTAATTCATTTTCAAAAGTTTCAGTTTTATTATTCATAAATGTGTGCTCCTTATAAAAAAAGTGTCTCATATATGATATAATTTTATTTTAGAAAAAGCAACATTGGAGGGGAAAAATGGAAAGTGATAAAAAAGAGTACAAGCTTCAAATGTATAGAGAAATTAAAGAAATAGTAAAAGGAAAAATATATTTAGTAATAAATGAAATTGATAATAAGGTATATGTAAAAAAAATATTAGGTACAGAGTATTATGAAATATATGAAAAATTAAAAGAAAACGAAAATAAAAATAGAGCAAAAATAAAGGATATATTCATAATAGATGGAAAACTTTTTGTAATAGAAGAGTTTATAAATGGAGAAAATTTAAGTGTAGTTATAGAAAATAAGAAATTAAATGAAGAGGAAATTTTAAATATAATAGAAAGTATATGTAATGGATTAGAGGATTTGCATAGATTAAATAGTCCAATAATTCATAAGGATATAAAACCAGAAAATATAATGGTAAGTAATGATGGAATTATAAAATTAATAGATTTTGATGCAGGAAGAATAGTTAGATCAGATAAAGAAAAAGACACAAGACTTCTAGGAACAAGGGGATATGCATCGCCTGAACAATTTGGCTTTTCAGAAACCGATAATAGGACAGACATATATAGCTTAGGAGTTTTATTAAATTATTTACTGATAGGAAAGTTTCCAAATGAAGAAATTGCAGATGGAAAGTTTAATAGTATAATAAAAAAAGCAACAGAGATAGATAGAGAAAAAAGATATAAAAATATAGGGGAATTCAAAAAAGCTATAAATGATACACATAGACTTGAATTTTATGAAGGTATGGAAATAGATAGAAATGAGAAATGGATAAGAAAATTAAAATTTGAAAAAAAACAGAAAAAGGGAATTGTGGGATATAGAAGTAAAAATACAATAAAGATGATAATTGCAAGCTTATACTATGCATTTGCTGCATTTGGAATGGGGCTTGGAATAACTGGAAAAAGTTTAGGTGATATAGTAGTTGCAGTATATTTATTTGTATTTCCAACAGCAGTATTTGGAGATATAAGTTATTTAAATAAAATATTTAAAAATTTAAATGTGAAAAAATATAGCTTAGTTATAAGAATAATAATTGGACTTATAGTAACTATAGTAATAGGGTTATGTATGCCACAACAGTGAGAAAAGAAATTTTCTCACTTTTTTTTATTTGTCTGCTAATAGTGGACAAAAAAGAAAAATAAAAAAGCTATAATAAGCTTGTAAGAAAAATTAAAAATTTAGGGGGAATAATAATGAATAATAAAAGTAAAACAGCAATAGCAAGTGGGATTTTAGGGGTATTATACAGTATCTACTTAATAACTTACTTTGGAGGTGCAATGAGCTCAACAGATGGAGCAGAGATGGTTGGTGGTGCAATAGCGAGTGCATTAGTGATGCCACATATGATACTAGTAATACTAGGAAGCATATTTATGTTAATAGGAGCATTCATAAACAAAGCAGGATTTGTACTAACAGGAGCAATATTATTTTGTGTAAGTGCAGCAGCATTCCTAATGTATGCACCATTTGTAGTACCAATGATAATATTAGGATTTATAGGATACTCAAAGGTTAGAAAAATAAAAATGATGATGGCATAAATATATAAGCAGAAAATAGGCTACCTAAAAAGGTAGCCTATTTTTAAAAAGGTGAAAAAATGAAAAAATTAAATTTA
>NZ_JBOGCC010000116.1:0-13347 GCF_051656525.1 Clostridium sp.
TTTGCAGTAATACCAGCAGTTATAGGAACTAATGTGAACCAGAAAATAGCATCTCCAATTCCACCAAGTGGTCCCATTGCAGCAACACGGACAGCTCTAATTGTAGGAATATCTGCTTTTTGTTGCTCTAAAGAAAGAACAATACCCATAACGAATGTAACTAAGAATGGATGAGTATTAAAAAATTCAAGGTTGTGTTTCATTGATCTTGATAAATCGTTTTTATTTGTATGGATTTTCTTTAATCCAGGAATTATTCCATATAACCATCCACCAGCTTGCATTCTTTCATAGTTAAAAGAAGCTTGAAGGAATAGTGAACGCCAAACCATTTTATTTAAAGTTTTTTTATCAAGTTTTGGAGCTGGCGTTAAATCTGAATATTGATTTTGATTGAATTGAGTTTCAGGTTTAGTTTGAGTTTTAAATGCCATCTTCGTCGTCTCCTCCTCCAGGTGCAAAACCTACACTATTTTTCATTCTAACATTTGTTTGGAAATCGTATATTGCAATAGCTATACCTATGAATGCAATTATTAATAATGCAGGTCCAGCAAGAGCTTCCATACCACCAACTATAGCAGCAAGAGCAAATCCTGCAAAGTAAATCCCCCAAAGTTCTCCAGATAGCATAATTCTTAAAAGAATTGCAAATCCAACATATCTCATCATTCCACCAGCAGCACTAAGTCCACTCATGAACCAAGCAGCACTTTGTGAGAATTCATTTAATGCGTTACCAGCAGCAGTACCCCCGATTAATCCAATAACAACAACTATTGCAAAGAATAATCCAAGAGCACCCATTGCAAGGTAGTTAAGTTTTTCAATTCCAGCTGTATCAGCTTCCTCAGCATACTTGTCAGCTTTAGACATTAATGGAGACATAGCTGTAAATAATAAAGTTACACAGTATTGTCCAATTAAAGCAAATGGAATAGCAAGTCCAACAGCAGCAGTTGCATCAAGCTTAGTAGAAATAGCAAAGATAACTGCCATAATTCCACCTATAACTGCATTTGGAGGTTGAGCTCCACCAACTGGCATGTTTCCAATTGTCATTAATTGATAAGTTCCACCAACTATAAGTCCTGTTTGTAAATCACCTAAAATTGCTCCAATAATAGCACCAGATACAATTGGTTGATATAAAGATTCTAAGAAACTAAACTGATCTATAGCTGCAATAAAAGCGAAAACTGCAACTAATAGAATTTGTACAACATTAAAATCCATTATTTTATTTCCCTCCTATACTTATTAAATTTTCTTATAAATAATATTACTTAAATAATTTCTCAATATTTTCTGTACCTTCTGTTGGAACTCTTCTTATTTCAAGTTCAACACCTAAATCTTTTAACTTTTTAAATGCTTGTACATCAGTATCATCAACAGCAACAGAACCTGCAACTTGTCTTTTACCTTCTGCCATATGCATATTTCCAATATTAACTTTCTTAATTGGAACTCCACCTTCTACAAGTTTTAATACATCACTTGGCGTTTCACAAACTAAGAAAATTAATTGTCTAGCATTAGCTTTGTGAATAGTAGAAATTGTTTTATCAAGTGACCAATATCTAGTAGAAGCATATGCAGGAGCAGCCATATCCATTAAACCTTGTCTAAGACTATCCTTTGAAACTGCATCATTTGCAACTAAAATTAAATTAGCACCGATTGATCCACACCATTGAGTAGCAACTTGTCCATGTATTAATCTGTTGTCTATTCTTGTTAAAATTATATTTGGCATGAAATATTCACCTCCCATAAAATTTTTTATTAGGTTGAAATCCTATATACTTATTATATTAATAAGAATTAAAATTATATTTAGCTTTTTCAGTAATGAATTTATATTTTTTAACAATTATTATAAAATGTGGTAAAATATAAAATGACATAAATAAAGAGGGAGAAACATAATAATAAGTGTAAAATATTAAGAAATGTTTTGAGATGGAAATTGAGAATAAAGCAGAGATTTGATGGGAGGATTTATAATGTATGATAAAACTACAAGTCCTTTGTTTTTAAAATATGGGAATGTTTATGATGAAAAAAGCGATATAGATAAAAATGAGTTTATAAAGAGAGAAATTATAACAAGAGATAAAACTATTTCAAGTTTATATAATTTTTCAGAAAGTGTAGATATTGAAGTGAAAGAGGGAATGGCATATATTCTGATAGGTGAATCTAGTAATGGAGATTTTAAACTTTTTGCAATTCATAGAAATTTAGAGATAAAAAAGAATATGTATTTTAACATAATATCAATGACTGATGAAGTTAAGTTTAATTTAGTGATTCCATCAAATTATAATTTAAAGCTAGAGTTTTTAAATCCACCATATGTTTATAATAGAATTGTACAAACTATAAATATACCTGAAATAATGGCGTATTATTATACGATAAAAAGTCCAAATTATAAGTTTAAGGGTGAGGAGCATAATATTTATGAGTTAACTTTTGTGGATAATGGAATTTTAAATACAAGCATTGAGGGAGAAAATTTTGTTTTAAATTCTTATGATGTTATTATTTATAGTAAAAATAAGTTTCATACTCAAGAGGTGAAGAGTGATATTGCATGTTCTTATTTAACTGTAATGTTTAATATGGAATGTGAGGATGATAGTTTAATTTGCAATAGAGTGTTTCATTCTGAAAAGGAACTTTATAAGGCTATAAGAGTTTTTGCAAAGAATATTTCTTTAAATATTCCTTATTCACAAAATTTAATATTAAGTAATTTTCATGAGATAATAATAAGACTTTTCCAATATGATTATGTTGAAAAAGAGGATGTAAAGCCTGTTTTAGAATCTCATGAACATTTTCAAGATGAACTTTTAGGAAAGATTATAGTTTATATAGATGATATGATTTGTGAACCTATAACTGTTGAAGAGCTTTGTGATAAATTTGCATTATCAAGATCTTCACTTCAAACTTTATTTAAAAGTAATTTAGGTATAACTCCAAAGAAATATATCAATAATTTAAAGCTAGAGAAAAGTAAGAGACTTATTAAAGAAAATAAATTTACTATAAGTGAAATAGCTTTTATGCTTGGATTTAGTTCAATTCATTATTTTTCAAGAGCATTTACTCAGCATTTTGAGATTAGTCCAAGTGATTATGCACAGAAGATATATAAGGAATAAGAGTATAAAAATAAGGAGCTGTCTATTTTGACAGCTCCATTATTATACTGTTTGAAGTGCATATCTTGATACTTTTACAATTACATTCTTACTAACTTCTACAAGAACAGTTTCTTCAGATACTTTAACAACTTTTCCATAAATTCCACCACAGAACATAACTTCTGTACCTATTTTTAAGTCAGTTTGAAGTGTTTTTATTGAAGAAGCACTTTTCTTTAAATTTCTTGCTGATATAAACATCAAGATTAACCCACCAATTAAAACTAATACAGCAACTGTAATGCATGTCCAACTAATAACTTCCCAGTTCATATCTAAATACCATCCTCATCATTATCTTCAGTATGCTCAATTAATTCAAATTTTACTATACTGTCTTTTCCAGTATTTAAAGCAGTTTCTGAAAGCATATCTAAATCATCAAAAATATCTTTTCCCATAGTAATTTCAAGAATCATAGGAAGATTACTTCCACCTACAACTTCCATTTTTTTATCTATTTCTGTTGAAAGCTCTACTAAAGTTTTAAAAGGTGAGCCTCCTGCTAAGTCAGTAAGTGCTAATATTGATGTACAAGACTCTAAATTTTTAAGTGCACCTATATATTTTTCTTTTAAACTTTCAGTTGAATCATTTTCTTCAAAATCAATAAACTCTGCATTTGTAGTGTCTCCAGCAATTAATTTTAAAGATGATTGTAATCCTGTTCCAAAATGACCATGTCCGCTAATTATTAATCCTATCATAAATCTCAATTCCTTCCTTTTATAAAAATAGTTACAATAACTATAATACTACATAATTTATATATTTTACCATTTGAATAGAAAATAAAGTTTTAAGTCAGAGTTTCTATAAAACTGGCTTAATTTTAAATTTTAAAGATAATCATATAAAGTAACACCTTTAACTACACGATTTACTTCACCTGATGGACAAGGATTATCTGGGGTAATACCCATAGCTAATGATTTAAATGTAGATAAAATTTGTGCAAATGTTATATAAGCAAGTCCAAGTTCTACATTATTAGGTGAATTATTTATTTTATAGAAATAAGTATAGTCTGCTAAAGATTCTAATTCTCTTGATGGTGTATTAGAAACAACAAGAATCTTATTTCCTTTTCTCTCTAAGCTAAGTTCTTTTATTAAGTCTAAATCATACTTATAAGTGTAAGAATCAGAGCTTGTATAAATTACAGTTAAAGTCTTATCATTAATTATTGATTTAGGTCCATGTCTAAATCCAAGTGGTGTATCAAACATAGTAGTTACATCACCAGCTGTAAGTTCAAGCATTTTTAATGAAGATTCTTGAGAAATTCCTTTAAGAGTATTACTTCCTAAGTAAACAATTCTATCAAAATCAAAATCTTCTACTATAGTTTTAGGAAGATTAAAATCATTATTTAAGAAACTTTCTGTTTTCTTAGAAACTTCATTTATAAGAATTTCTTTTTCTTCAAGTGAATTAAGGTTAAAAGTAAGATATGCAGCTAAATACATATTTGAAAAACTTGAAGTCATAGCAAAAGACTGGTCATGAGTTTCATCAGTAAGATTTATTGCATATGAATTTTCTAAATCATTTGCCATTTTAGAAAGTGCACCATCTTTATTACATGTAATAAAAAGGTTGTAAAGATTTTTACATACTGCTGATGCAACATTTACACATCCAATTGATTCAGGAGAATTTCCAGAACGTCCAAAGCTTATTAGTAAAGTTTTCTTTTCTTTTGAAAGATAATTCTCAGGTGTGCTTACTATATCAGTAGTTCCATAAGATTTTACCTTGTGATTAAATTTAGTATTTAAATGAGAGTATAGGGAGTTTCCTATAAATTCACTTGTTCCTGCACCTGTTAAGATAATATCAAAATCATCTTCATTAATTACATTATTTATAAAGCTTTCTAAATCACTTTTAATATTTTTAATTTGATTTAAAGTTTTAGTCCATGTGTTTGGTTGTTGATGTATTTCACTTAATGTGAAAATTGAAGAAGAATTTTTCATTTCTTCTGTAGAATAATTAAAAATAGTCATATTAATACCCCTCCAAAGTGTATAAAAGTTTTATTACTTTAAATTATAGTAAAGAGAATTTTAAATACAATGGAATTGTTAAAAGATATAAGAGGTATGTTAAAAAGTGTAAATATTATGAAAATCTTATTAGCTATAATAAACCTATGGAATTTAAGAGGGGAGGTATTTAAGAGTATGATAATTCAAAGTACAAAGGTATGGATAGGGGATCAGTTTACTAGGGCACAAATAGAAGTTGATGATAATAAGATAGTAAATATTTATAAATATGGTGAGAAAGAAGTAACTGTTGATTATGGTGATAAAAGAATAGTTCCAGGATTTATAGATGTTCATTGTCATGGTGCATATGGTTTTGATACTAATGATGCTGAAGAAGAAGGTCTAAGAAAATGGATTAAGGGAATAGTTAAAGAAGGTGTAACAGCATTACTTCCAACAACTATAACACAGAGTAAGGAAGTTTTAACAAAAGCTTTAGCAAATGTAGCAAAGGTTGCAGAAGATGGTTATGAAGGAGCAGAAATTTTAGGAATTCACTTTGAAGGACCTTATCTTGATATGGAATATAAAGGAGCGCAACCAAAGGAACATATAGCAAAACCAAGTGTGCGTGAATTTATATCATATCAAAAGTCTGCTAAAGGACTAATAAAATATGTAACACTTGCAACAGAAGTTGATGAGGATTTTGAATTAACTAAGTACTTAAATGAAAATGGAATAGTAGTTAGTATAGGACATTCAGCAGCAACCTATGATGAAGCAGTTTTAGCTTTTGCAAATGGAGCTAGGTCTCAAACTCATGTTTATAATGGAATGACTCCTTTTAATCATAGAAACAATGGACTAGTTGGGTTTTCTTATAGAGTAAGAGGAATGTATGGAGAGGTTATATGTGATGGAAATCATTCAACACCTGTAGCATTATATAACTTCTTTATGGCAAAGGGAGCTGATTATGGAATTATGATAACTGATGCCTTAATGGCAAAAGGTTTTGAAACTGGTTCAAAGTTTACCTTTGGAGGAAATGAAATAGAAATATATGAAGATGGAAGTGCTCATTTAACAGATACAAAGGGTCTTGCAGGTTCAACATTAAAAATGAATGAAGGATTAAAGTTTTTAGTTGAAGAAGCTATGGTACCATTCAATTATGCTATAAATTCATGTACTATAAATCCAGCAAGATGTCTTGGAATAGATAAAACTAAGGGAAGAATAGGCGTAGGATATGATAGTGATTTAGTAGTATTAAACTCTGATTATTCAGTAGAACAAACATATTGTTTAGGAAAGAAAATGTTATAAAATTTAGGGGGAAAAGAAAATGGAATTAATGAGAAGTAAAGAGATTTTAAGAAAAGCACAAGAGGGAAAATATGCAATAGGAGCATTTAATGTTGAGAATATGGAGATGGTAATGGCAGTTATAAGTGCAGCCGAAGAAATGAATGCACCAGTTATAATGCAAACAACACCATCAACAGTAAAATATGCAGATGTAGATTATTTTTTAGCTAATGCAAAGGTTGCAGCAAGTAAGGCAAAAGTACCTGTAGTTATGCATTTAGATCATGGGTCAAGCTTTGAGTTAGCAGCAAAAGCATTTAGAGCAGGATATACTTCAATAATGATAGATGGATCTCATCATGATTTTGAGGAAAATATAGATTTAACTAAATCAGTAGTTAAAATGTGCAAAGCTTCAGATGTTACAGTAGAAGCAGAACTTGGAAAAGTTGGTGGAAAAGAAGATGATTTAGATAGTGGAGAAGGAAATCCATATACAAATCCAATGGAAGCTAAGGAGTTTGTTGAAAGAACAGGAGTTGATTCTTTAGCAATTGCAATAGGAACAGCCCATGGACTTTACAAAGGAGAACCTAAATTAGATTTAGAAAGATTAAGTGAAATAAGAAGTCTTGTAGATATTCCATTAGTTTTACATGGCGGTTCAGGAGTGCCTGATTCAAAAGTTAAAGAAGCAATTTCAAGAGGAATCTGTAAAGTAAATTATGCAACAGAAGTTAGAATAGCGTTTACAGATGGAGTAAATAAATATTTAAGAGAAGATAAAGAAGTAATAGATCCTAAAAAGTACAATAAATCAGGAATGGATGAAGTTGAAAATTTTGTAAAAGAAAAAATAAAAGTTTGTGGATGTGACAATAAAGCATAGAAGTATAAAGGCTAAGGTTTTTTAGTTTTTATATGAATAGAATTGGATTATTTAAGTAAAAAGGAGTATAATTAAAGAAAAGAAAGGCAGATGATAAAAATGAAATTATTAATTCATGTAGGAGATTTAGATAAGTGGAAGACTGCAATTAATAATGCAAAAAATACAAAGAAATTTCAAACGGAAGCAATAGTTGAAATAATATCAAATGGACCAAGTGCAGTTGCATTAAAAGATAAGGTTTCGGAAAATTTAGGAATAAAAAGTAGTTTAGAAGATTTAATGAACCTTGGAGTAAAAATAAAGGTTTGTAATAACTCACTTACTATGTTTGATATGAAAAAAGAAGAGCTTATAGAAGGAATTGAAGTAGTAAAAGCTGCTGTAATAGAAATATTAGAACAACAAAATAATGGATATGCTTATTTAAAAGTATAAAAATCATCTAATTTATAGCTAGAACAAATTAATTGTTTTAGCTATATTTTTTATTTAAAAAAAGTATATATTTAGATAGTTTTTTTGTTTGAAAATATATAAAAATATTTTTAAATATTATATAATGGTTTTAAATGGTATTAAAAGAAATAAAAGGTGGAATTGGGATGTTAAGTAGTACGATAATAGCTATAGTAAAAGGAAAAAGTTTTTCAATTGAAAAAGTAACTAAATCACTAGAAGATAATGAGATTCCTTATGAGAATATTTTTGATTTAACATATTATGCAAATATTAATGCAAGTATAGCAGATACGTTAGTTTGTGTAGAGACGATAAAACCTAGTTTAGCTAAAGAGGTGTTAAACAACACCAAAGGAATTATGGTAATGCCAACATAAGATTAAAAAGGTAGAGGATTAGGAGTCAGAAAACTGATTCCTTTTTAGTTTAGATTTAAAATAGATAAATACTTAAAATATGTGATATAATATTAAAAAATAATTAATATTAGTTAGGAGAGATTTTATGTTAAATATAGGATGTCATTTATCAACAACAAATGGTTTTGAACATATGGGAAAAGAAGCTATAAGCATTGGAGCTAATACTTTTCAGTTTTTCACACGTAATCCAAGAGGTGGAAAAGCTAAGGCTATTGTTCAAGCAGATGTAGATGGACTTTTAAAAATTATGAAAGAGAATAATTTTAGTCAAATTTTAGCTCATGCACCATATACATTAAATGCATGTTCAGGAACTGAAAGTACAAGAGAGTTTGCAATTCAAACTATGAGAGATGATTTAGAAAGAATGGAGTATCTTCCAGGAAATCTTTATAATTTTCATCCAGGAAGCCATGTAAAACAAGGTGTAGAAGTAGGAATTAATTACATAGTAAATATGTTAAATGAAGTAATAAAGGAAGATCAAAATACAACTGTATTACTTGAAACTATGGCTGGTAAAGGAACAGAAATTGGAAGAAACTTTGAAGAGATTGCAGAAATCATTAGTAGAGTAAATTTAAAAGATAAAATGGGTGTTTGTCTTGATACTTGTCATATACATGATGGTGGATATGATATAGTAAATGATTTAGATGGAGTATTAGATCAGTTTGATAAAATAATTGGTTTAGATAGATTAAAAGCTATTCATTTAAATGATAGTAAAAATATTGTTAATAGTCATAAAGATAGACATGAGAAAATTGGTGAAGGTGAAATTGGATTAGAAGCAATAGAAAAAATTATTAATAATAAGAGGTTAAAAGGAATTCCATTTTTTTTAGAAACACCAAATGAACTTGATGGATATAAGAAAGAAATCGAACTTTTAAGAAATTTGTATAAAGAAGTTTAAAAAAGTTTAAAAAAATCTAAAAATCTTGATTTAAATCAAGGTTTTTTTTCGTTTTTAATGTTATTATGTAAATGTACTAAGACATAGATTTGTCAGTTAAAGTTAGTACGCTCTGACAAATCATTAATATAAATCCTATAAGATTTGTATAGTGACATAAAAAGCATAATATATTATTAATATAATAATTAAGCATAAGTTTTTTTAGAAGAAACTAATTTAAAAGAACCTTTACAAAAAAAATAGAACTGCTTGCAGTTCTATTTTTTTTATAGCAATATTGTTAAATTTTATAGATAACATAATCCTTCATTACAATAAGCACAACCAAGTCTATCTTTTATTCCTTGTAAATCATATAATATAAAAAGCCCATTTTTCTTATCTAAAATTCCCTGTTTCTTTAATGATGAAATAGTTCTAGAGACAGTTTCTTCAGTTATATCTAAGCATTTAGCCAGATTTGTATTAAAAATTTTTTTATTTACAATATAATTTTTATCAATTTTCTTGCCATAAGTGTTATATGCACGGACAAGCATTGAAAGAAGGGCATCTTCAGTATTAAAAACTTGTATGTCTCTTAATTGATAAAAGTTCTTTTCATGAAATAGTGAATAATATTTTGTAATTTCATACATTAATGAAGAATCTTTTGAAATAATATTATCAAAAGTATCAATTGAAATAAAGGCTATTGTAGCATTGTGAGAGGCACTAATATTAAAAGAAGAAATTTCTTTTAAACTATTTGTACATTCTTTAAAAATATTTCCTAAAAATAAAATAGCACCAGAGCTATAGCAACCAAGTGAAAGTTCTTTTGATGGTTGTATAGAATTGTTATAGTTAACAATTCCATCTACAACAATAGCAATTTTTTGATCAAAAAAATGATCTAAAAATAAGATTTCACCACGTTGAAGAGAAATTTTCTTGCTTGAAAAGTTAAGTAGTTTATTAGATAAAGTCTTTCTTCCAAGTAAAAAGTTTGTCATATAAAACCCCCTTTATATTTCCGAGTTAGATACTATATTTTATAAATATTATAGCATAAAGAAAAATGAAATTTAAATAAAGAAAGATAATGTTAATATAAAATACCAAATTTATACTTGTTTAATAATTAAAATATATATAAATTATACTTATAGAAAACTAAAGGAGGAATATAAAATGGGATTTATTGATAGAATGAAAAAAGATAGTGAAGATGAAATGAAATTTAGAATGGAGGGATCAAGAATACCAGTTAGGAATATGTTAAAAAAGGGACTACCTGTAGATTTAATTGCAGAATTATTAGGGATAGATGTTAAAGTTGTAAAGGCTTTAGAAGAAGAATTTAAAGGAATAAATGAATAAAATTTGGCTATAATTTAAAATAAAAAATAAAAAGGGGAACTTTATGAAAATTGGATTAGTATTATCAGGTGGCGGTGGTAAAGGTGCATATGAACTTGGCGTTTGGAAAGCACTTATTGAGCTAGGTTTAGAAAAATATATACAAGTATTTTCAGGAACATCGATAGGGGCATTTAATGCAGTTTTATTTGCACAAAATGATTTAGAGGAAGCGGAGGCTCTTTGGGATGAAGTGACAATGGAAAAGTTAGCTCCTATTAGTAAGGCACAGCTTTTGAAAAAAGGCTTTGAGTTAGTGCTTGGAGGTAGACATATTGAACTTATAAAAAAGCGTATGGCAAAAATGATGGAAGTTGGAATAGCACCTAAGGATGGAGCTAAAGAAATTATAGATAAATATCTACATATAGATAAGGTAAGAAAGAATAATAAAATATGCTATGCAGCATGCACACAACTTCCAGATTTTACACCAAAATATTTTAAGTTAAATGATTATGATGATGAAACAGCAAAGGAAATTGTAGTAGCATCGGCAACGCTACCTAGAATATATGATTGTACTGAAGTTTTAGGAAATAAATATATAGATGGTGGTGTTGCAGATAATACACCAATACAACCTGTTTATGGTGAAGGGTGTGACATTATAATAGTAGTAATGCTTTCAAAAGATTCATTTGTAGATAGAGAACTTTATCCAAATACAAATATAATTGAACTTGCACCTAGAAAACTAAAAGAAAGTACTATAAAAGGAACATTAAATCTTGATATGGAATCAAAAAAAATAAGAATTGATGAAGGTTATAAGGATACAATGGAGCTTTTAAAGCCAATAATGTTTTTAGAAGAATTAAAGATTAAAGAAGATGAGGAGAGTAAGCATCCTAAATTATTTAAAGTATATAATTGGTTAACAAAAAATAAAGAATAATATTTATTTAATAAAAGTTATTGATGAATCCATAGTAATATGATATGATATAGACAATAAATCATACTAATATAGTAAGAATTAAAACTATGTTAGAGTACATGGAGGATTAATAAAAATGAGTAAAATGATATGTACATGTATAGGAGTATATGCAGATACAATAAAAGAAGCAGTTAGTAATGGAGCTGATTCATTAGAAGAAGTTGAAGAAATGACTGAAGCTGGATCATGTTGTGGAGCATGTGTTCAAGATATTAGTAGAATTTTATTAAAGAAATAGTTTATTAAAAAAATATATAATAAAATTTGATTTGAAAAATTTTATAGAAAATTGATTAGAAAAAGGAAAATTAAGGCTGTCTATGGTGTAGATAGCCTTTTTTATATATAGATAAACTTTGTTTTAATTTAATAATGTATTAATAAATAGTGAAGAGTGATGACAGAGGGAGAACCTTTAAAGTAAAATGAGTAAGTATCAAAATTAGGAGAATATATCCATAAGAATCCAAATAAATAAATAGAAAAAAGATGGATATACTAAGTACATAATAAAATAAAAAACGAAGGAGAAAAAGAATGAGTAGTTCAAAAGAAAAAAGAATTATAATTCTTATAGGAACAATGATAGCGCAACTTGGACTTGGTACTCTCTATACGTGGAGTTTATTTAATAAGCCATTAGGTGAACTTCATGGCTGGTCAGTAGAGCAAGTTGTATTAAGTTTTTCAATAACTAGTTTTTCACTAGCCGTTGGTACATTGTTCTCAGGAAAGTTACAAGAAATGTTTGGAATTAAGAAAGTAGTAATAGCATGTTCTATTATACTTGGATTAGGACTTATAATAGCACCAAGAATGGATTCATTAACATTATTATATATATTTGCAGGAGTAGTTGTTGGAGCAGCTGATGGAATAGCTTATATGCTAACACTTACAAACTGTATTAAATGGTTCCCAGAGAAAAAAGGTATTATATCAGGATTATCAATTGGATGCTATGGACTTGGAAGTTTAATATTTAAATATATTAATACAGGATTTTTAAAAGATTTTGGTGTAGTTAATGCATTTATGTATTGGGGAATTTGTGCATTTATATTAATATTTATAGGTGGAATATTATTAAAAGATGCAGTTATAAAACATACAGCAGAAAATATAGCTTTATATGGTGGAAGAGAATACACTAGAGGGGAATTATTTAAATCACCTCAAGCATATCTTTTATTTATAGCTTTTTTAGCTTCATGTTTAGGAGGATTATATGTTATAGGAGCAGCTAAAAATGTAGGAACAAGTTTAGCGCACTTAACACCAGCAGATGCAGGAAATGCAGTTGCTATAATTGCAATATTTAACACTGTAGGTAGATTTGTTCTTGGAGGTCTTTCAGATAAGATTCAAAGAACAAAAGTTGCAGCAATTGCTTTTGCAGTAATAATTATTTCATCAATAATAATATTATTTGTACCATTAAACTATGAATTATTCTTATTATCAGTTGGTGGAATAGCGTTCGCATTTGGTGGAAATCTTACTGTATTCCCATCAGTAGTTGGTGAATACTTTGGATTAGCAAATAGTAGTAAAAACTATGGAATTATCTATCAGGGATTTGGAATTGGTGGATTATTAGGTGGAGTAGTTGCTAATGTAATGGGTGGATTACAACCAACATTCTATTTAGTATTAGTACTTGGAATAATAGCATTTGTAATAATGATATTTATAAAAGCACCTAAAGATGCAAAAGTAAGATAATAAATTTTGATACGTTAAAAGAACTCATTTCTACATGAGTTCTTTTTTAAT
>NZ_JBOGCC010000117.1:0-1020 GCF_051656525.1 Clostridium sp.
AATTAATGGTAGTTGATTGTCATGGATGGTTAGGGCTTACACAAGGAAATGGTGATGTAGGAAAATACTTTACAAAACAATTTGGTTTTGGGCATACAACACAGTATAGTGGAGGATTTTTCTCAACTTGGGCTAACTCATTAAGTAATACAAAAGGTGTTTTATTAGAATATCCTGAAACTACAGATGATTTCTCTATAGTGGAAAGTTATGCAACAAAAACATTTAATGCAATTATAGAGATAATAAAAGGTTCAAATGGAAATGGTGGTTCAGGTTCAGGAAATGAAGGTGGTTCAGGATCAGGTAGTGGAAACATTACAGTAGGATCTAAAGTTAAAATAACAGGAACTCACTGGGCTACAGGTCAATTAATACCTGACTGGGCTAAAAATACAACACATACAGTAAGTAAAATTGATGGGAATAGAGCATTATTACAAGAAGTTACTAGTTGGATTTATTTAAAGGATATAGTTTTAGCTGATGGTAATGGATCAGGTTCTGGTTCAGGAAATGGAGAAACAGCATATAATGCCACTGGAAAAGTTATAAATGTAACTTCAACACTAAATGTAAGAAGTGGTCCAGGGACATCATATTCAGCAATAGGAACATTAAATGGGGGAGATAAAGTAACAATAACCCATAAGGTAAAACCAAGTGGAGAAAATTTAGATTGGTATAAAATAAAATTTGGATCAGGAACAGGATATGTAAGAAGTGATTTTGTTGAAGTGGATAAAGGAAGTACAGGTGGAGATGAAGCATTTAATAAAACTGGAAAAGTTATAAATGTAGAAACTAATTTAAGAGTAAGAAAAACACCATCTACATCAGGTGAAGTAGTAGGTACTTTAAATGCTAATCAAACTGTTAGTATTACACATAAAAATGGAGAGTGGTATAAAATATCTTCACCTATGGTTGGCTATGTTCATAGTGATTATATTAAAGTTATAGGTGAAGCTGTAGATGATACAGTTACTGGAAATATGGACTTATTCTCTAAAGGAACAG
>NZ_JBOGCC010000118.1:0-4386 GCF_051656525.1 Clostridium sp.
AAGGAGAATTGTACTTATATAAGCTTGAAGATGCCACAGGAGTTGTTATGCAAGAGATACCTAATACTCTATGCAAGATAACTTCTATTGAGAATGGCATACAAAAATATGGAGTAAATTTAGCTAAGTTAAATGATAAGACTGTATTGGCTATGCCGCCTGAGATACAGAAGTTATATAAGAGACATAAGGCCGGAGCTATTAAAGAAAAGGATTTAGTAGATAAGAGTTTCTATGAATTAAAGAAAAATGCTGTTGCTTTTAACTTGGACAAGTATGCTACTAAGGGTATCCCATTCTTTGCTACTGCATTTGATGATTTAATGGAACTTGAAGATATGAAGGACTTAAAGAGTGAAAATGCTGTTATTGAAAGTATTAAGTTAATACATCAAAAATTACCTATTGATAAGGATACTGGTGTTGTATTAATGGACTTCAATGTTGCTAAGGCTTACCATAATGGGACTAAGTCTAACTTACCTAAAGGTACTTCTATTACTACTAATCCATTAGATTTACAGGCGGTTAATTTATCTGATGGTAATAGTAAGATAAATCAGAATATTACTCAATCATTGAATAATGTTTTTGATACTGTTGGTATTAATAATGAGTTATTTAATGGTAGTAAGTCAACTAATGAAGCGATTGCTGTTGGTATTATAGCAGATGGGTTATTAACTAAAAGAGCGCAGATGCTAGTTCAGAATTGGCTTAATTATGAATTATCTTTATATAAGAAAAATGGTACTTCATGGAAGTTAAAGTTTATTGATACTACACATTTTGATAAGGCTGATAGAGCTAAGACCTCTAGGGAAGATATGGCCTATGGTGGTTTAAGAACAGAGTTTTTAGCTACTAAAGGATATACTCCACTTGAAGGTAGAAATCTATTAAAGATGGAAATGTTATTATCATTTGACTCATTAATGATTCCTCAACAATCAGCTCATACTGCTAGTGGGAGTGATAATGGAAGACCAGCTAAGGATGGTACAAATTCAGAGGGTGCTTCAACACAACCAGAGGCAGAGTAAGGAGGAGTTAATTTGAGTAAATTTATAATAGCACTAAATAATCAAGAAAGGCAAGAACTTATTGAAAGTGGTTTTGAAGAAATAGGTACTTGTAAAATAAATGGTGAAGTTGCTTACTCATTTGAAAACTCTCCTAGTAAATATGCT
Organism: Clostridium sp.; assembly: GCF_051656525.1. Lineage (GTDB taxonomy): Bacteria > Bacillota > Clostridia > Clostridiales > Clostridiaceae > Clostridium. The sequence goes on from NZ_JBOGCC010000118.1 coordinate 1,191, forward strand.
ACATTTAGTCAGAAAACTAATAAAGTTTATTTAGTTACAGATGTGGCTTATTTTGTATAAGGAGGTAATCTATGAATAAGATACAACACATACCTTGCTCTATTGTTAAGGATACTTCTACGCATACTTTTGCAAAGAAGGAGAGTGGTAACTTAGAGAAGGTAAAAATAGTAGTTATGCACTCAGGTGTCAATGGTAATAAGTCAGATATTTCAGATGATGCTGTTGAGGAAGCAAAAGATACTATTAGTAATATTCCTATTCTTGCGTACATTAAAAGGGATGACGATGGTGAAGCGATTGATTTCGATGAGCATAATGTTATAACTAAGATAGTGCAAGGATCTGATGGACATGAGATAAAACAGTTTTACCTAGAAAGACCAATTGGTGTAATACCTGAAGCGAATAATTACAGAATAGAAGAAATAGAAGGTGTAGACCATGTGGTTGTTGATGGATACATATGGAAAACATATTCAAATGAAGGTTATGACCTTATTTCTGAGTCTGGTGAAAAAGGTGTTTCTATGGAAGTGTCTGTTGAAGAAGGTTCAAAAGATAAGAAGACAGGAATATATAAGATAAGTAAATATAGCTATTTAGGTGTGACCGTTTTAGGCGATGACGTCATGCCAGCAATGGGTAGCACTTGTAAATTAGAAACTTATTCATCTAATGAAGAGTTCCAATTTGCTATGAATGAGCTTAATAAAGAAGTAGAAAAATATAAAATGGAGGTAGAAACTATGGATAATAATATACAAGAACCAGTAGTTGATCCAGTTGTAGAACCAACAAATCAAGTAGAACCAACGTCTACTGAACCTGTAGTTGACCCAATAGAACCGGAACAACACAACTTCTCTCTTTCTATAGATAATATGTCTAAGAGTATAAGGAATACCTTATATGCTAGAAAGTGTAAGAAGAAGTATAGTTGGAGTGAAAGAGAATATGAAGAACCTGAGTTCTATTTAAGAACTATAATCCCTTCTGAAAGTGTTGCTATATTACAGGATAATACTAATGATAATTATACTCACTATGGAGTTAACTTTACTCTTAATGGTGATGATATTACTTTAGATTTTGATAATAAGAAGGAATACATAGAAGTTTGGAGAGCTAAGGAACAAGGAGAAGAAGTGCTAGTATTCTCTGATAGAAAAGAGACTGAGGATAAAGTAGTTACAGAACAATTCTCTTCTATGGAAGCGAAGATATCTGAATTACAGACTGAGGTTGATAATAAGACTCAAGAAGTTCAAGAGTTAGCGCAGTTCAAACAACAAAAAGATAAGGAAGAATTAGTTGAATCAGTAGATTCTGTTATAGCTCAATTCTCTACATCTTTAGATGAGACTGAATACAAAGATGCTAAGGATAAAGCCTTGGCTGGGGAGATAACTGTTGATACTTTAAAGTTCAATTTATATGCTCTTAAAGGTATGAAGCAAGAAGCATTAGAGAAAGAACAATTAGAGAATTTCTCTGCAAAAGGAAGTAAAGAAACTGAGCCTGTTAAGGTTGTGGTTACTTCAAATATATTAGAACCTACGGTATTCTCTGAGAATACTAGTGCTAGATATGGTTCTTTATCTGCTGATTTGGCTAGAATATCGGCAAAAAATAACTAAGAAGAATAAGAGGAGGACATAGTATGTCACAAGTAATAAAAAAGGCAATATTTAGATTAGACGAAGACTTATATCCTATGACTGTTACTGGTAAAAATGGTACTGGTGGAGACTTAGAAAATGGAGCTTTCGTTGAAATAGGTGTATTAGAAGATAATGAATTAGGTAGAGAAACTTATGGGTTATCTAAGTTAACTGGTACAGGACAAGTAGGATTTGTATCAAGTCCATCTTTAATGTATGATGAAAGACAAGACGAGAGAGATTTTGTCTGTAAGGCAGATGAGTTAATAAGAACTTACATACCTAATAAGTCTACTGTTGGTACTTTTGCTGAGAAGCATTTTGAAAATGGAGCTGCTTTAGTTGCAGGAGATAAGTTAGCTGCAAAGGCTAATTCTACTGTTTTAACTAAGGCTGTAGGCGATGCTGCGGTTGTTGCTCAAGTAATAACAAGAGAAGATTTTGAAGGTCAGGTTTCAGTTGTAGTTAAGTTCTTATAAGAGCTAAATAAGTTGAAACATAATTAACAACATAAAATAGGAGGATTTTGTAAATGGCAGAATTAAGAAGAATGTCTGAATTAGCTCAACTTTCTGTAGATGCTTATACGGGAAAAGTTGATAAATTCAATGTAAATGATGCTGAGGCATTAATAAGAGAAAAATTAAATGAGTGTGTTGGTGGGAAGTGGAATTATAGAAACTTCAAGAAAAACGAACATGATTTCTATGCTTTAATAGAAGAGTTAATAACTATAAACTTATCTAACTTAACGGTTGAAAGTTTTGGTGATTGGGTCGAGGTTAAAGACTTCGAACTTGGAGATAAAATAGAATTCAGAGTAGAGAACACTAATCTGTTCCAAGTTGGGAATATAGCAACAGGTACTAATACTATAAGAAGACAAAGAATGTTAGATTCTAAGTTACCAACTACTGCTTACAAAATGAGTATAGCAATATATGAGGAATTCGATAGGTTTTTAGCTGGACGTATAGATTGGGCTAAACTAGTTGACAAGGTTAGTAAGTCTTTCAATAGAGAGGTCGCTTTACAAGTATCTAGAACTGTTCAAAATGCTTATACTTCTATACATACTAACTTAAAGTATGAAGGTACTTACACTGATGCTCAATTAAGTAAGTTAATAGCTAAGGTTAAAGGTTTAACTGGCCAAGAGGTTGCTATATATGGTGTATCTGAGGCTGTTGAAAACATACAAGGTGCGAATTGTTTAGCTGATTTAGCTGATAGAAGAGCATATGGTTATGTTAAAGAGTTTAAGGGAATACCTGTAATAGAGTTACCTCAAACTTATGATGCTATAAATGACAAATGGGGTGTTAGAAATGACATACTATATGTTATTCCGGCAAACGAAAAAATCGTAAGAGTAGGTTTCGAAGGAGAAGCCATGGTATTAGAAAATACTGATGGCACTAAGAGAAACGACCAACAAATAGAATACAAGTTCCAAAGAATGATGCATTTGGGTGTATTATCTACTGCTAGATTTGGTGCTTATGTTATAACTGCTTAATCAGTTATTTAGA